>PWYF01000120.1 GCA_003567955.1 Thiotrichales bacterium | reverse complement strand
GCCGCCTCGCGACGCCCGGGGTTTTTTATGTGCGGGATAAAAACACTGCCTCACGCCAAGCCGCGAAGCCGCAAAGATAAAAAACTGAACCATGAAGAGCATGAAGCACATGAAGCACATAATTAATTTATAAAATCGGCGCCTTATATAACCCTTCATGAACTTCATGCTCTTCATGGTTAGTCGATTTTGATGTTTGCTTTGCGGCTTCGCGCCTTCGCGTGAGACAAACAAACCACGTTTAAGGAAACGCTGAAAACTGAAAACGACCGGCGAAGCCGGTTAGCGGCCGAGCAGGACGCGGCGCAGGGTGCCGGGGGCATCTTCGTCGGCGAGGCTGGCGGCAATGGCGCGTCGCACCGGCGGCAGACTGCTGGCCAGGCGCAGGCCCAGGCTGCGCAGGGTACGGGCCGGGCCACGGTCATCGGTGTAAAGGCGCACGATGGCATCGGTGGCCAGATACAGTGGCAAGGTGTGACGGCGATGGGCGCGGTCATAGCCCCTGAGCACCACCGGTTCACCCATATCGCGACCCTCTCCGTGAGCGTCAAGCAACCGCCGGGCCAGCTCATCTACTCCCCGCACGCCCAGATTGAAGCCATGGGCTGTCACCGGATGCATGCCCACTGCGGCATCCCCGACCAGCGCCAACCGCCGGCTCACAAAGCGCTCGGGATAAACCCCGGCCAGCGGGTAGGTCAGACGCTCGCTCACCAGCGTCATCTCACCCATGAGTTGCTTGTACCGCGCTGTAACCTCATGGCTGAACGCATCCGGCTCAAGCCCGGCAAGACGGCTGATTTCAGGCTCGGGCAGGGTCATCACCACCGAGGCCTGCTGCTCATTAAGCGGCAGCAAGGCCAGCGTCTGGCCGCGCCCGAACCATTCCCGTGCAATCTGCCCGTGAGGTCGCTCCAGCTTGACCCGTGCAACCAGCATGCTGCGGCCGTAATCATGCACCCGGGTAACAATACCGGCAGCACGCCGAAGCGGGGAAAAACGGCCGTCGGCCGCCACCACCAGCGCCGCAGTCAGATTGACACCATCCTCAAGCCGGACACGGGCATTGGGCTTGTCCGCGCTGTACTGCGCCACCCGCCGCCCGTCGTACCAGGTGATATCGGGGCAATCCGCCACCGCCTCAAAGGCGGCACGGCGGATCACAGCATTGGAGACCAGGCAGCCCAGCATCTCCAGACCAACCTCGCCGTGCTCAATATGCAGCGGCGACGGGTCGGTCTCGTTGCTGACCATGGCATCACGCAGGGGGTTGCGCTCGGCATCGTCAATCCGCGCCCAGATGCCAAGCCGCTCCAGCGTATGCATGGTGGTGTGATTCAGCGCGATTTCGCGGCCATCAAAAGCCGGCGCGGCCAGTTCAGCACGCGTCTGTGGATCCACCACGGCAATACGCAAGCCGTGCCCGGACAGGGCCCGGGCCAGACAAAGCCCGGCCGGACCGGCGCCGACAATGACAATATCGAAATCTTGCGCGCCAGGGCTGATATTCATAAGCACAGGATAAACGGAAAGGTCCGTGATGTCAGACAGGCGCGACAGCGCGCAGTCTAAAGTGTTCAGTTTTCAGAAAAAAGCCCCCGCTACGCGGGGGCCGTCTTAAGACTTAAGACCTTAGACCTAAGACTTTATTTTCATATTTCCCGGTCGAAGGCGTCGCGGAAACGGGCGGAGAAGTCCTCGCGAGTGAAGGCGTGATTCTGGGTGCCCTTGTGGGCAATCTTGATCGCGCCCATGAGCGAGGCAATGCGACCGGTCGTTTCCCAGTCCATCTCTTTCATCAGACCATAGAGCAGGCCCGCACGGTAGGCATCGCCGCAACCGGTGGGGTCCTCAATCGCCTCGGGGGTGGCGGTGGGGATATGAATCGTCTTGCCGTCGGTGAAAATATCCGAGCCTTTGGCACCCCGGGTAACGATCAGGGCATCCACATGCTTGCCGATTTCCGCTTCCGACCAGCCGGTGCGGTCCTGGATCAGACTGCTTTCGTAGTCATTCACCGCCACCCAGGTGGCCTGGTCAATAAAGCGACGCAACGCTTCGCCGTTAAACATGGGCAACCCCTGACCAGGGTCGAACATGAAGGGAATCCCGGCGGCGGCGAACTGCTCGGCATGCTGGATCATACCGTCGCGGCCGTCAGGAGAGACCAGCCCCAGGCTGATGCCATCACCGACGGGTATTTCGTTGAGGTGCGCGCTATTCATGGCGCCCGGGTGAAAGGCCGTGATCTGGTTATCTTCGGTATCGGTGGTGATATAGGCCTGGGCCGTGTAGGTGCCCGGGACTTGCTTGAGATACTTGCGACTGATGCCCTGCTGGTCCATCCAGTTGGCATAAGCGCCAAAATCCTCACCGACGGTACCCATGGCGTAGCCGTCACCGCCCAGCAAATTGAGATTGTAGGCGATGTTGCCGGCACAGCCGCCGAATTCCCGGCGCATATCCGGCACCAGAAAGGCGACATTCAGCATGTGCACCTTGTCGGGCAGAATGTGGTCCCGGAAGCGTTCCGGGAACACCATGATGGTGTCATAGGCGAATGATCCGCAAACCAGCGCAGTCATAACTCTCCCTTCGATTCAGTTGGATGCTGAAAGCTGTTGTTCCGGCGGTTGTGCCTCAGCCGGCCGCCAGGCAAGGTCCGGATTGCGCGCAGCGGCGACTTCATCCAGCCGGCGCACCGGCAGGTGATGGGGGGCCTGGTGCAGTATCTCCGGGTCTTTGCCGGCTTCCGCCAGAATCTCTGCCATCGCCGCCACAAAGCCGTCCAGCGCTTCGGGCGCCTCGGTCTCGGTAGGCTCAATCAACATGCACTCAGCCACCAGCAGCGGGAAATACACCGTGGGCGCATGGTAGCCGTAATCCAGCAGCCGCTTGGCGAAATCCAGCGTGGTCGCTCCCAACTCCTTTGCCTGGCGACGCAGGGTCAGCACGAATTCATGACTGGCCCGGCGCCCGGGGTAGGCCGCTTCGAAACCGACCCGTTGCAGCTCGGTGAACAGGTAGTTGGCATTGAGGGTGGCGTACTCGGCCACCCTTGGCATGCCCTCGCGACCCAGCATGCGGGCATAGACATAAGCCCGCAACAGCACCCCGACATTGCCCATGAAAGCCGACAGCCGGCCCATGCTTTGCGGGCGTTCGCGTTCGGTCTGCCACCGCAGCGTGCCATCATCATCACGACTCACAAAAGGCACCGGCAAAAACGGCTCCAGTCGTTCCGACACGCCGACCGCGCCGGCGCCGGGCCCGCCGCCCCCATGCGGGGTGGAAAAAGTCTTGTGGAGATTGACGTGAATCACGTCAAAGCCCATGTCGCCGGGGCGCACCTTGCCAAGGATGGCATTGAGATTGGCGCCGTCGTAGTAAAGCAGGCCACCCGCTTCATGCACGATTTTCGCCACCTGATCGATCTTGCGGTCAAACACGCCCAGGGTGGACGGGTTGGTCAGCATAATCCCGGCTGTACGCGGCCCCACCAGCGCGCGCAGGGCGTCCAGATCAATATCGCCGTCAGCCCCGGTGGGCAATTCGCGGACCTTGCAGCCACACATGGTGGCGGTGGCCGGATTGGTGCCATGAGCGGCATCCGGCACCAGAATCTCGTCACGGTCGGTGTCGCCACGTTGGCGATGGTAGGCCAGCATCATCGCCCCCCCGGCGAATTCACCCTGGGCGCCAGCCATGGGGGCCAGTGAGACCGAGCGCATGCCGGTGACATGCTGCAGGATCTCCTGCAACTCATACAGACACCGCATAAACCCCTGCGAGCGGTTTGCCGGCGCCAGCGGATGGCGCTGCAGGAAGGCCGGCAGCATGGCCAGCGAATTACACGCCCGCGGGTTGTACTTCATGGTGCACGAACCCAGCGGATAGAAATGCGTGTCGATGGAGAAGTTCTTTTGGGACAGCCGGGTGTAATGCCGCACCACCTGCATCTCCGAGACTTCCGGCAGCAGGGGACGCGAGCGCCTTAACTGCGCTTCAGGCAGTTCGCCGTGATCGGTGGCGGCGCCGGCCGGGGCCTGGGCCGTGGCCCGACGGCCCGCTCTTGATTGCTCGAATATCAGCATCATATGACTCCGGGTGCGATCAGCACGATGGCCTGCCGGGACTTCAACCCTTCAACGCCGCCAGCGCGGCATCGTAATCCGGCTCCTGACCAATCTCCGGCACCAACTGGCGGTAAAGCACCTTGTTGTCTTCATCCAAAACCAGCACGGAACGAGCAAGGCAGCCTTCCGCCATACCTTCCATAATGCGCACGCCATAGTCCTCCCCGAAACTGCTCCCGGCTGCGGACAAGGCGATTACATTGGACAATCCTTCTGAACTGCAAAACCCCTGTTGCTCTTCCGGGGAGTCCGCAGAGATCATCAACATCGGGGTTTCCGGATGCTGCTCAGCATACTGGTTGAACTTGCGAACCGAATTACCGCACACCGGAGTCACGATCTTGGGGAAAATATTCAGCAGCTTGCGTCCGGAGAAATCATCCAGCGACACAGGCTGCTGTTGCCGATCAAGCAAATTAAAAGCCGGTGCAACAGCACCAACCTCGGGAAGGTCACCACTGATACGGGTTTCCTGCCCATCAAGGGTCACGCTGGTCATCGCTTGTTCCTCCTGTCATTTCCAGTCAGTGCAAGCGCCGCCTCAGGCGGCAGACGCCTGCATGATTTCACCCAGTTTGCGGGCGTAGTCCTGAATATCCTGCGAATCGCGCATTTCGGTCGCGCATACCAGCAGGGTGTTATCCAATTCCGGGTAATCCGGGGCCGCCTCCACACCGCCGAGGATGCCGGCCTCGGCCAGCGCCGCCAGCACCGGCGCCGCCGGGCGATCGAGCTGCAGCAGGGCTTCATGGAAAAACGGCCCGTCAAAGGCGCGTGTCACACCCGGCAAGGCCGTCAGTGCCGCCACCAGCTCCCGGGTGCGGGCATGGCTGGTGCGGGCCACATCGGCAAGACCATCCGCGCCCAGCAAGGCCATGTGAATGGTAGAGGCCGTCACCATCAGCCCCTGGTTGGTACAGATATTGGAAGTCGCGCGAGAACGGCGGATATGCTGTTCACGCGGCTGCAAGGTCAGGGTAAAGCCCTCGCGGCCCTCGCTGTCGCTGGCGCGCCCCACCAGCCGGCCGGGCAACTGGCGCACCAGGCCCTGACGGCAACACATAAAGCCGTAGTAGGGACCGCCGCCCGACAACGGAATCCCCAGGGGCTGACCATCACCACAGGCAATATCCGCGCCCTGCGCGCCCCATTCACCCGGTGGGCGCAACACTGCCATGGCCACCGGATTGACCACACCGATGGCCAGCGCCCCCATGGCATGGGCGGCATCCACCAGCGCATCCACATCCTCAAGTGCGCCGAAATAATTGGGTTGCGGCACGATCACCGCGGTCACGTCTTCATCACGCCAGCGATCAAGCGCGGCGAGATCCGTTGTGCCGGTCGCGCGATCAACCGGCAACTCGACAAATTCAATACCCTGGTTGCCCACGATCACCCGCGCCACATGCCGATAAACCGGGTGCACCGAAGCCGGCATCAGGATGCGTTTGGAACGGGACTTGCGATTGGCGCGCACCGCCATCAACACGGCCTCGCCCAGCGCCGAGGCGCCGTCATACATGGAGGCATTGGAGACATCCAGTCCCGTCAGACTGGCCATCATGGTCTGGTATTCATAGATCAGCTGCAGACTGCCCTGGCTGGCCTCGGCCTGATAGGGCGTGTAGGCGCTGTAAAATTCGCCTCGCGTGGCGATCTGCCATACCGCCGCCGGCACATGATGCTCATAGGCGCCGGCCCCCATAAAGCAGGTATCCATGGCGGTATCGGCAGCCTGGCGGTGCATCAGGCGTGTGATGCCGGCCTCATCCAGGCCCGCCGGGATCCGCTCATCCGCACCGGCTACCCTCAGGTGCTCCGGAATCTCGTCAAACAGGGCCTCGATATCAGCCACGCCGATACGCTCGAGCATACGACTGACATCTTCAGCGGTGTGGGGAATAAACGGCATCTCAGCCCTCTTCTTCCAGCAGTGCGGTATAGGCGTCGGCGTCGAGCAGACCTTCAAGATTGCGCGGGTCTTCGGGCTCCAGCCGGAACAACCAGCCTTCCCCGTAGGGTGACTCGTTAACCAGCTCGGGACGTTCTTCCAGCGCCTCATTGGTGGCCACCACGGTCCCGGCAACCGGTGCATAGACATCCGAGGCGGCCTTGACCGATTCCACCACGGCACAGGCCTCACCGGCTTCCGATGTCTGCCCCTGTGCAGGTAATTCAACGAACACCAGATCCCCCAGAGATTCCTGGGCATGCGCGGTAATTCCCACGGTCAGCGTGCCATCATCTTCCTCACGCACCCATTCATGATCCCGGGTATAACGCAGTTCGGCGGGTATCTCGCTCATTGTTCTCACCCCTTGTGATTGAGACTACTCAGTCCAGCTTCAGGAAACGCTGATTAATTCGTCACGCCTCAGGCTTTACCAGCGGGCCAGTATCAAGGCGCGACGAATTAATCAGCGTTTCCTATACGAACACGGCCATGACGCACGAAGGGCGGGCGCACCAGTCGCCCCGGCATCCATTTGCCGCGCATTTCAATTTCACACGCGTCAGCGGCGCCAACAGGGACGCGTGCCAGGCCAATAGCACGCTCCAGCGTCGGCGACCAGCTACCGCTGGTAATTTCACCCTCCCCGGCCGGCGTTTTTACGCGCAAGTGATTGCGCAACACACCGCGCCCTGCCAGCACCACACCCGTGAGCTTGTGTGTCACACCCTGCTCACGTTGTGTAGCCAGTGCCTGGCGACCGATAAAATCACGCGTCTCCGGCTCCCAGGCCACGGTCCAGCCGAGCGCGGACTCCAGCGGCGTGGTCTCGGCAGTCATATCGGTGCCGTAAAGATTCAGCCCGGCCTCCAGGCGCAGGGTATCCCGTGCCCCCAGTCCGCAGGGACGGACCCCGGCACTGACCAGGCGTTGCCACCAGTCACCGGCTTTTGCCGCCGGCATAATCAGCTCATAGCCATCCTCGCCGGTATAGCCGGTACGCGAGACAAACAATTGCGGCGCTTCAAGCGCCTGAAAGGCGCGCAGGGCTTCGGCCCGCCCGGCCAGACCCTCATCCAGCAAGGCCTGCACCTGCGCCGGCGCCCGCGGGCCTTGCACCGCCAGCATGGCGAGGTCATCGCGTTCAATAAACTCAACCTCGCCCACGGCGCCCTGCTGGCGCATCCAGTCCAGGTCCTGACGGCGGGTGGCGGCGTTGACTACGACCCGGTAGCCGTCCTCAGTGGCATAGACAATCAGGTCATCAACCACCCCGCCACGCTCGTTCAGCATGCAGGTATACAGGGCATCCCCGGGTCCGCCAAGCCGCGCCACGTCATTACACATCAAGCGCTGCAGGGCGGCCGTGGCGGCCGGTCCGCGCACATCCACCACACCCATGTGTGAGACGTCGAAAACGCCGGATTCGCGTCGCACGGCATGATGTTCCTCAAGCTGGGATCCATAATGCACGGGCATATCCCAGCCCCCGAAATCCACCATCCGGGCTCCGGCATCCACATGGGTCTGGTAAAGCGGCGTCTTGCTGCCCAAAACCTGTGCTCCTTTCAGTCACAAAAAAAGGCGGCAGGCGGCACCACGCCTGCCGCCCCTCTGTCCGGTGACCTGAGAGATCAGGGGCCCGGCCATGAGCCTTCCCCCTACCCCTTCGGTGGTGCCAGGGCCTTGCAGCCGGCACACTCTCCAGAGTCAACGCAGTTCCACGGTCCTTTTGCCTGAGCGTTTCCGGGCGGAGTTGCGCCTTCGGCGCCCGGAGCCTGGCGGACCAGCCCGGGTCTCTCCCGCAGAACTGTCAATGTTGAGACCAACACTATAACCCACACTTGGCCTACCGGGACAAGCGTCGGCGCCACAGCCCCGTTAAATCCCGGCGAAACCGGGACGAGGCGTCACGGTCCGCGCACCCGAACGCGTGCGATGCGCCGTCGCGGGCTCGCCGGTCAAACGCATCAACACCCAGATTGCCGGCAGCGACAAAACGACCAGCATCAGCGCCGCCGGGGCGGCCACCTCCAGCATCTCCTCGCTGGCCTCGATCCAGATGCGCACCGGCAGGGTATCAAAGCCCGTCGGCCGCAGGATCAGGGTCGCCGGCAACTCCTTGAGCACATCAATAAACACCAGCACAAAGGCCGTCGCCAGCCCCGGACGGATCATGGGTACCGTCACGCGCCACAGCGTTTCCAGCGGGCCGGCGCCCAGACTGCGGCCAGCCTGTTCCAGGCTGGGTGAGAACTGCTGCAGCGCCGCTTCCTCGGATTGCACCGCCAGCGGCAGAAACCGCACGACCAGCGCAAAAACCAGCGCCGCCAGGGTGCCGTAGAGCGGCGCAAGCAGGGTCAGCGCCAGCATCAGCACCCCCAGCGCAATCACCGGCCCCGGCAACACAAAGCCCACGCTTGAGAGATGCACAAATGCCGTACTGAGCCAGTGTCGGGCGCGCATGTGATAAAGCGCGATGGGCAAGGCCGCAACCACGGTCAGCACCCCGGCCATGGCCGCCACCCCAAGCGAGTTGGCGGCATAACCCCAGAAACGGGCGTCAATAGCCCCGGACAGCCAGGCCTGCCAGCTCCAGTGCAGCATCCAGACCAGCGGCACACCAAAGGCCAGCAGCGCCACCAGCCCCAGCCAGGCCCAGATCAGGCCCATTTCCATAACACTGGCCCGACGCGGCAACTCCGCAGCACCGCGCATACTGCGGGCGTAGTAGCGCTGGCGACTGCGAAACACCCGCTCCAGCACCAG
>PWYF01000218.1 GCA_003567955.1 Thiotrichales bacterium | reverse complement strand
GGTGGTTAGGTGGCTCAGGTGTGGGAACTCTCGTTGTGCCGTGTGCTCAATGAAGCGTGTTCCGGGCACAACACACGCTCTGGGTTCTCTGTGTGCTCTGTGGTTAGAAACAAACTGTCATTGACCACAGAGCTCACTAAAGGGCACGGAGAATCGGGGGCAGATATCGGATAAGTCGGGGGGCCTGGTCTGGATGTGTTTTTCCGGATGGGGGGGGGGATATGCGAGAATCAGCGTTTCCTTTAAGTCTGTGAGTGAGGAGAACTCCGCATGAAGATGGTGGTGGCGATTATCAAGCCCTTTCGCCTGGATGATGTGCGCACCGCGCTGTCGGAAATCGGCATTCAGGGGATGACGGTCACCGAGGTCAAGGGTTTCGGGCGCCAGAAAGGGCACACGGAACTTTATCGCGGTGCGGAATACGTGGTCGATTTCCTGCCCAAGGTGAAGCTGGAAGTGGCGGTGGATGATGGCGAGGTGGAACGGGTACTGGATGCCATCGCCAGCACCGCCAAGACCGGCAAGATCGGCGATGGCAAGGTGTTTGTCTACAATGTGGACCAGGTGGTGCGTATCCGTACCGGTGAAACCGGTCCGGACGCACTCTGAACTCCGGCCCTGCTTATTCTCCGTTATGACTGTAGCCGTCACACCAGGGCGGTGTGGTGGTGGCGCCGCAGGGGCATAGCCAGACCGTTTCGCGACGGGGGAGCGTGAAGGGAAGGCGCTGACAGTGAGGCGCCGGGTTTTGATGCGGGCACAGACTGTCGGCGGCGCGCCCGCAGCCACACCAGTAATAGTCGCCCGCCGCCAGTGTGAGGACACGGGGCCGGCGGCGCCTGCCGGTATCAGGGCACATGAACAGCATCACTCCTGGCTGTGGGGTTTCGGCCTGCACCTGCCGGGCAGGCCCGCAGCGGGATTATGCCATGCTCAAAATCCGTGATCTCAGTACGGCCGTGATCGGGCCGCTGTCGCTGACAGTGGCGCCGGGTCAGTGCGTGGCCATATCCGGGCCCTCGGGGGCGGGCAAGAGTCTGTTGTTGCGCGCGATTGCTGATCTGGATCCCTGGCAGGGTGAAATTTTTCTGGATGAGACCCCGGCGCACGCCATGAACGCGGCTGACTGGCGCCGGCAGGTTCAATTACTGCCGGCCGAGCCGCAATGGTGGGCCAGTACGGTGGCCGGCCATTTCCCCCCTGAAACTGATGTGGACCCGACGCTACTGGGCTTTGGTTTGGAGGTCTGGCAGTGGCCGGTACAGCGCCTGTCCAGTGGCGAGAAGCAGCGTCTGGCTCTGTTGCGGGCCCTGGCCCGGCGGCCTCGGGTGTTGCTGCTGGATGAACCCACGGCCAATCTGGATGACGCCAGCGCGCGTCGGGTGGAAGCGCTGGTGGCCGACTATCGCGGTCAGCACCAGGCCATGGTGGTGTGGGTCAGCCACGCCGGGGCGCAGCGAGTGCGAGTGGCGGACAGCTATTACGAGATGGACGCCGGCCAGTTGCGGCAGGAGGCAGAATGAGTGAATTGATTCTGCTTTCGCCGCTTGATCTGGGTATTGCCTCGGCCCTGATTTTATTGCTCGCTTTGCTTTCCTGGCGTATGCGTCTGGGGCTGGGTAATGACCTGATGATTTCGGGCGCCCGCACCGTGGTGCAGCTCTTGCTGGTGGGGTTGATTCTCACGGCTGTGTTCGAACAGCAGCGCCTGGTCTGGGTGGTGCTGATCTCGGTGGTGATGCTGCTGGTTGCCGGGCGTGAAGCCATGGCCCGGCAGGAACGCCGTTTTGCCGGCTGGTGGGGCTTCGGCGTGGGCACGCTGTCGATGTTCGTGTCTTCCTTTACCATGACCCTGTTCGCCCTGCTGGCAGTGATCGGCCCCGAACCGTGGTATACACCACAATACGCCATCCCGCTGCTGGGGATGGTGCTGGGCAACACCATGACCGGCATCGCCCTGGCGCTGGACCGCCTGACGCAGAACGCCTGGGATCAGCGGGCGATTATCGAGCAGCGCCTGATGCTGGGGGAGTCGGCGGGGGAGGCGGTACGCGATATTCGTCGTCACAGCATGCGCAACGGCATGATCCCCAGCATCAATGCCATGGCCGTGGCCGGGATCGTCAGCCTGCCGGGGATGATGACCGGCCAGGTGCTGGCCGGGTCTCCGCCCATGGAAGCCGTCAAGTACCAGATTCTGGGGATGTTTCTGATTACGGCCGGGACCGGTTTTGGCACGCTGGCGGCGGTGTGGCTGGGCGCCCGGCGGTTATTTGATGATCGCCAGCGTCTGCGGCTGGATCGCACCCGCCTGCGTAGCGAATGACAAGGATCAGGTGTGAGATTTTGGCTGACCGTGGTTGGCATTTCGCATAGCGGTCACAATGGCTATACTGCCGTCAGCGGTATTTGATGGGTCGCCATCAAACCTGAAGCAGGAGCGGTTATGAAACTCAGTCATTATCTGACAGTTGCAGCCTTGATGATTGCGGTGGTTGGCACGAGCGTGGTCAATGTGGCCAGTGCGAGCAGCATGTACCGCTGGATCGATGAACATGGCGAGATTATCTACAGCGATCGCCGGCCATCGCCTGACGCAGAACGCCTGGACGCAGGCCCGGCCTGGGGGGAGGCCGCGGAAGAAGCCGAGGCAGGTGAAGCGCCTGATGCGGAAGCCGAGGCCGAGCGTGAAGCCCGTTGTGCCGAGGCCCAGCGCATGCTGGCTGAATACGAACAGTCCGAATTCCTGTTCCGTGAAACCGAGGACGGTGGCGAGGAGATTCTCACCGAGGCCGAGCGCGAGGCTGAAATCGAGCGCGTGCGAGGGCTTGTCGAGCGACACTGCAACTAGGGAAACATCCGTCCTTGCTGGCCGTCGGGACTACCCGGCCGGTTTTTCTCCCACATCCTGAGGGCGGAACTCCCCCGCTTCCACCGCCCGGCGCATGAACGGCGGCAGGGTCAGCGCCGCGTGGTGCATGGGGCCGGAGTAATAGCGGGTCTCGAACGGGGGCAGGTCCTCGGGGACCCGCGCCGGTTTGACGGGGCCATCCAGGCCGGCCATGGTGGCGCTCCACCAGCCCGAGGGGTAAACCGGTTGCGGATAATGCAGGTGCCGCACATCGGCAAAGCCGCCCTCACGCATGGCGGCATTCATCTGCAACAGGATGGGCATGTGGTAGAGCGGGGATTCGCTTTGCTGGATGAGCAGGCCACCCGCGCGCAGGGCACGGGCACAATCCGCATAGAATTCGGCTGAAAACAGCCCCACGGCCGGGCCGATCGGGTCGGTGCTGTCTACAATAATGACATCAATACTGCCGGCTTCGGCCTGGCGCATCCACTCAATGCCATCGCCAAAGTAAAACTGCGCGCGCGGGTCGTCGTTGGCCTCGCACAGCTCCGGGAAGTACTGCTCGGACAGCCGGGTGACGCGTTCATCGAGTTCCACCTGGGTGGCCTGCTCGACTTGCTCGTGGCGCAGTACCTCGCGCAGCGTGCCACAGTCACCCCCGCCTATAATCACCACGTTGCGTGGTTGCGGGTGACTGAACAACACGGGATGGGTCATCATCTCGTGATAAAGAAAATTGTCCCGGTCGCTGAGCATGATGAAGCCATCAATGGTCATCAGCGTGCCGAAGCTTTCGGTTTCGTAGATGTCGATTTGCTGCCAGTCAGACTTCTCGCTGTGCAGGTGTTCGCGCACCTTGAGCGAGAAGGCGCAGCCGGCGACATCGTCAACTTCGTGGAGCCAGTTTTGGTCGCGTTGCATAAATAACCGTTTTCAGTTTGAAGTGTTCAGTTTTCAGATGGGTGGCGATTATAACGGGTATGGCGGGCAAGCGGGGCGGAAAAGCTTTATCCTGCGCCTTCGCCAGTGAGAGTTAAAGAGGCCACGCATGAGCGAATGGAGTATTGATCGGGCCCGCCAGCGCTACAACGTGGCCCAGTGGAGCGAGGGCTATTTTGATGTGACCACCAGTGGTGAGGTGGTGGCGCGGCCCTGGCGTGACCCGGCTCGGGGTGAGGTCAGCCTGGCGGCGCTGGCACAAGCGCTGTCCGCGCACCAGCTCAGCCTGCCGGTGCTGGTGCGCTTTGTAGATATTCTGCGTGACCGGGTGGACGCCATGGCCGGAGCTTTCGCCGCCGCCATGCGTGAGCATGGCCATGCGGGGCGCTACACGGCCGTGTATCCGGTCAAGGTCAACCAGCAGCATGCGGTGGTGGAACAGATTGTTCGCCATGGCGGCGAACGGGTGGGGCTGGAGGCCGGCAGCAAGCCGGAGTTGATGGCGGTGCTGGGGCTGGCGCCGGCCGGCAGCATCGTGATCTGCAATGGCTACAAGGACCGCGAATATGTGCGCCGTGCGCTGATGGCCCGGCGGCTGGGCCATCGTGCCTTTATCGTGATCGAAAAACTCTCCGAGCTGGCGCTGGTGATTGATGAGTCACGTGCGCTCGGGGTTGAGCCGCTGCTGGGGGTGCGTGTGCGCCTGGCCAGTATTGGCAGTGGTAACTGGCAGAATACCGGGGGGGAGAAGGCCAAGTTCGGGCTTTCGGCCCGCCAGGTGCTGACGGCGGTGGAGCGGCTGAAACAGGCCGGGCTGGCGGACTGCCTGGAATTGCTGCATTTCCATATGGGTTCGCAAATCACCAATATCCGCGACATCCAGCGCGGGATGCGTGAGGCCGGGCGCTACCTGGCGGAGCTGAACGCACTGGGGCCCTGTATCAAGTACGTGGATGTGGGCGGTGGTCTGGGGGTGGATTATGAAGGTACCCGTTCGCGCAGCTTCTGTTCGGTGAACTACAGTCTGGGCGAGTATGCCAATGCGATCGTGCGTGGCCTGTGCGAAGCCTGTGTGGAGCACGGGCTGGATACGCCCGATCTGATCACCGAGGCCGGCCGGGCGATGACGGCGCACCATGCGGTGCTGCTGACCAATGTGATTGATGTGGAAGTGCCGGGCACCAATGGCCGGGAACCGCCACAGCCGGCGGCGGATGATCCGTTGATCCTGCGCGACCTGTGGGCCGGTCTGCGGGCGCTGGATCAGCGCTCGCCGCTGGAGATCTGGCACGATGCCGGGTACTGGTTGTCCGAGGCGCAGACGCTGTTTACCCATGGTGGACTGAGCCTGGCGCAACGGGCCCATGCCGAGCAGCTGCACATGGCCATCTGTCTGGGGTTGCGTGAGCGGCTGGATGCGGGTAATCGTGCCCACCGGGAAACGCTGGATCAGCTTGAGGAAAAGCTGGCGGTGCGGTTTTTCTGCAACTTCTCACTGTTTCAATCGCTGCCCGATGTGTGGGCGATCAACCAGATTTTCCCGATCATGCCGCTCACCGGGCTGACGCGCGCGCCGGATTGCCGGGGGGTGATTCATGACCTCACCTGTGATTCGGACGGCCGGATTGATCATTACGTGGATGAGCAGGGGGTTTCGGCGACGCTGCCGCTGCATTTACCGGCGGATGACACACCGGCCCTGCTGGGCTTTTTCCTGGTCGGGGCCTATCAGGAAATCCTCGGGGATATGCATAATCTGTTCGGTGATACCGACGCGGTGAATGTAGAGATGACGGCCGATGGCGGCTGGCGGTTTGAGTCTCCGGAGCGCGGCGACAGTGCCGATGAATTGCTGGCCTATGTGCATTTCCGCCCGCAGGATCTGCGCGAGACCTATGCCCGCAAGATCGCCGAGGCCGGGTTGGGTGAAGAAGAAAAGGCCATCTACCAGGCCGAGCTTGAGGCCGGCCTGCAGGGTTCAACCTATTTGCGCTGATAACCAAAGGGTTCAGGGGGTCTGTCTGGATGAAAACCGGATTTATCGGACTGGGGGCGATGGGGGCCCCCATGGCGAGCAATCTGCATGCGGCTGGCTGGCTCACGGCGGTCTGGAATCGTAGCCCGGGGCCGGCGCAAAGCCTGGCGGAGCAGACGGGTTGCGAGGTCGCAGAGGATCCGGCCGATCTGGCCCGGCGCTGTGAGCTGGTGGTGATCTGTGTGTCGGGGGATGCCGATGTGCTGGCGGTGATCGAGTCCATGCTTCCGGCGCTGGCCGAGGGCAAGATCGTGGTCGATTGCTCGACCATTGCCGCCGACAGTGCCCGCGAGGCAGCGCGCCGGGTCGAGGCCGCCGGCGCGGCCTTTCTGGATTGCCCGGTATCCGGCGGGGTCGAGGGGGCCCGTCAGGGCCGGCTGGCGATCATGGCCGGTGGTGAGGCCGGGGCGCTGGCGCGTTGCCGTCCGGTGCTGGAAGCGATGGCGGCTGGTATTGTGCACATGGGGCCGGTGGGCAATGGTCAGGCCACCAAGGCGGTCAACCAGATTATGGCAGCCGGTATCAATCAGGCGGTGAGCGAGGCCATGGCCTTTGCCCGCGCCGAAGGCCTGGATCAGTTGCAGGTGATCGAGGCGCTTGGCGGCGGCGCGGCATCAAGCTGGTTCCTGAACAATCGCGGCCCGTTCATGGCGCGTGAGGATTTTCCGCCGGGGTTTCGCATCGCCCTGCATGACAAGGACCTGGCCATTTGCCAGGCCATGGCCGAGGCGCACGGGGTGCAGTTGCCTGTGGTGGAAATGTCGCGACTGCACTATCGGCGTTTGATGGGCGCCGGGTATGGTGATGAGGATATTTCCGCGCTGTATCGACTCAAGCGCCAGATGTTTGATAATCCGCCGCATCCCCCGCAGCGGGACAACGAGGGACAGGCCTGATTGCCTGGCCGGGGTCCGCATGAGCGAGCAGAACAAAAATACAGTGCCGGCGGCTAATTTGCAGATCCAGAGCCGGGATGATGCGCAACAGGTGGTGCTTGCCGGCGCCTGGACGCTGACCGGGCTGGAGCGTGCGCCGGGGCGTATACGCCGTGAACTGGCCGCGCTTGATGAGTCGGCTGCCCCGCTGCACTGGGACTTGTCTGCTATTGAGAGTCTGGACAGTGCGGGTGCGCTACTGCTGAGTGATGCCTGGGGTGGGCGCCTGCCATCGCAGCTTGAGATTGACGATGAACATCGCAGCCTGCTGGAGCGGGTGATGGCGCATAAGCCGGGGGATGCGCGACCGCCCGCGGCACGCTGGACCGACATGGTGATGGCCCTTGATGAGCGACTGCGTGGCGGCTTCGAGCACGCTCAACAGTGTACGGTGCTGTTTGGCCAGCTAATAGTGGATCTGGTGCGTGTTTTTATGCGCCCGGCGCACATTCCCTGGCGCGAGCTCTCGGCCAATATCCACAAGATTGGCACCCGCGCGCTGGGGGTGACAGCGCTGGTGGGGTTTCTTATCGGGGTGGTGATCAGCTATCTGCTGGCGTTGCAGCTGCGACTGTATGGGGCGGGTGATTTAATCGTGAATTTTGTCGGCCTGAGCGTGGTGCGGGAACTGGGCCCGGTGTTGGCGGCTATTCTCATTGCCGGGCGCTCGGGTTCGGCAATTACCGCAGAGCTTGGTGTGATGCGGGTGACCGAGGAGCTCGATGCACTCAAGACGCTGGGCATCTCGGTGAGCCAGCGCTTGCTTTTACCCAGGGTGCTGGCAATGGCGGTGGCCTTGCCGCTGGTGGTGTTATGGACCAGCGCTATCGGGATTACAGGTGGCATGGTTTCGGCCCGAATTGAGCTGGGGATTGGTTTTGATGAATTCCTGATGTTATTGCCCCAGGCGGTGCCGGTGGGCAGCTTCTGGATTGGTATTAGCAAGGGGCTGGTTTTTGGTGTTTTGATTGCGGTGATTGCCTGTCATTTCGGTTTGCGGGTCAAGCCCGACACCGAGAGCCTGGGGCGCGAGACCACCAACGCCGTTGTGGTTTCCATCACCATGGTGATTCTGGCCAATGCTGTGTTTGCGGTGTTGCTGCGAGAGGTGGGCTTCTAGATGGCTGAAGAGATTGCCATACGCCTGACCGGCATCCATACCCGCCTGGGTGGTCATGAGGTGCACCGGGGAATTGATCTGGAAGTGCGCCGGGGCGAGGTGCTGGCACTGGTGGGTGGTTCCGGCAGTGGCAAGACGACTCTGCTGCGCGAGATGATCGGCCTGTTGCGCCCGAGTGAAGGCGAGGTCGAGGTCTTTGGGGAGTCGCCCCTGCAGACCGATGAAGCCCGGGCGCGGCGCTTGCGCCGGCGCTGGGGGGTGCTGTTTCAACACGGGGCGCTGTTTACCGCGCTCAATGTGTTCGACAATATTGCTCTGCCGTTGCGCGAGATGCGGGTACGCGACGAGCAGTTGATCGCGCGTCTGGTGGCGCTCAAGCTGGCGATGGTGGGGCTGGCGCCGGAAGATGCCGCGCGCACGCCCGCGGAGCTTTCCGGCGGCATGGTCAAGCGCGTAGGTCTGGCGCGCGCGCTGTCGCTGGAGCCCGAGTTGCTGCTGCTGGACGAGCCTACTTCGGGGCTGGATCCGGTGGCCGGCCAGCAGTTCGTGGAATTGATCGGCGGCCTCTGCCGCGAGCTGGGGCTGACGGTAGTGATGGTGACGCATGACCTGGACATGCTGGTGGATATCTGTGATCGCATTGCGGTGCTGGCCGATGGCCGTCTGGTGGCGGTAGCGCCGCTGGTGGAGGTGATGCAGGTGGCGCATCCGTTTATTAAAACGTACTTTCACGGGGCCAGGGCCCGACGCACGTTGGCCGGTGTCCCGGTCGGGGAGCAGTGATGGAAAATCGTGCCTATGCGCTGATGACTGGTCTGTTCGTGGTCGGCATGCTGGTCGCGCTGCTGGTGGCGGGCTGGTGGTTGAGCGACAGCAGCCGTGATCGGGTGCCTTATCTGGTGGTGAGTGAGAATTCCGTGGCCGGGCTCAGTCCCTACGCTACCGTGCGTTTCCGGGGAGTCGAGGTCGGCCAGGTGACCAGTAT
>PWYF01000146.1 GCA_003567955.1 Thiotrichales bacterium | reverse complement strand
GACTTCTTCCAGTAGTTCGCTGGCGTAATCATCCGCCGGCGCGTCCGGATGCGGTGGCGGTAATTCAGCCAGCCGTTCCTGGAGGGCAACCAGACCGCCGGTATCCAGATTGAACAGTGTCCCATCAAGCTGCACCGGCGCCGTACGAAATCCACCGGACTCTATAGAAGCCGCGCGAATGGTATGTTTTTGCTCGAGCAGGTCGCCGGGTTCGCTGGCATGGCTGCGCCATTGTAGTTCACGTACTTCCAGGGGCACGCCCGCGGCGAAGGTCATGCCAATCAGCCCCACGCTGAAATTCGTGTCCCCGAGCCACACTCCGCCGGTACTCCGGTGTTGGTCCGTTTGCACGCGGATGGATTCCAGGATCACGGTCTCGCCTTCGGCGCCGTGCAGTTGCAGGGATTTACCCTGAAACTCCGAGCGTAGCCATTGCAGCGTCTGGTTGGTATGGACGTCCAGTGTCATGCGATGCGACAGAGTCAGGCCGGAGCCGTCGTCGAATTCATAATCAACCGGCTCGATGCGCAGGTGGCTGTGCAAACGGTCGCCCAGCCCCAGTCGAGTCGTGATGCCGAACCCGTCGAGCGTTTCTTCGTCCAGCGCCAGTGTGCGGCCGAGCCGGGTATGGATGACACCGGCCGATGGCCGCAGGCGCTGGCCTGCCGGCGCGGGCGCCCCCAGTGCCAGCGGTCCGTGGTGGATGCGCTCGTGCAGGCGTAGCCGGGCCTGATTGTTATCCGTGTCCGCCTCGATCCAGTCCAGCTCGCCCAGCAGTTGCACCATGCCTGCATCGGTGATGGTGATATCCACCCGGGCCGATGAGCTGAACCAGCCGCGCTCATAGTCCGTTACCATAGCGCTGTAGCCCGGCTGATCCGCCAGCGCGGCCTGCCACAGCTGGCGGTAGTGGTTCTCCGCCATCAGGCCCACGCCGGCCGGTGCCGCCCCCAGCACCAGCAAAACCACAACAACAATCACAGTCCCGGCTGTCTTTTTCATTTTCTTTCCTTGCCCCGCGCTGCGCGCGGGGCGTTTAAGGTTTAATGTTTAAGGTCTTAAGACGTTTAAAGACATCGCGCCGCAGGCGCGAAATTTCTTAAAACCTTAAGGAAACGCTGATCAATTCGTCACGTCTCAGCGGGTCCTGTCGCGTTCAGCTGCAAGGCGCTGTGCGCAGGGAAGGCTGGTTGCCTTTTCAAGCGCAGCAACGCCGCAGATGAGCGCGACAGGGCCCGCCCTTCGGGGCATTGCCAGCGAGCCAGCCTCTGCGTTGCGTCTTTTCACCGTATCTCGATACGCTTTCAAAGTCGCGCCTTGATCCTGACTCGCTGGCAAAGCCTGAGGCGCGACGAATTGATCAGCGTTTCCTTAACCTAAGACTTAAAACTCCCGCGCGCCAGCGCGGGCCTGTTCCCAGCCGATGGCGGCGAGGAACTCCACGCCCTGACCCATCTGGGTGGCATTGGCACTGGAAGCATTGCCATCCAGCCCGCGCTTGTAGACGCCCTGCAGGATTGCGGCCAGCCGGAACAGGGCGAAGGCGATATAAAAGGGCCAGTCGTCAATCCCGTCACCCCGCCCGGCGCGCCGGGCGTAATCACGGATAAATTCCTCTTCGCTGGGGATACCCAGCGCCTTGAGATCCAGCCCGTCCAGGCCGCTCATGCCGGGCAGCCCGGTTGGCAGGTGCCAGGGGATGCAGAAATAGGCGAGATCCGACAGTGGATGTCCCAGCGTGCACAACTCCCAGTCGAGAATGGCCACGACTTCACTGCGCTCGGGGTGAAACATCAGGTTGCCGGGGCGGAAATCGCCATGGGCAATGGTGGTTTCATCGCCGGCCGGGAGGTTTTCCGGGAGCCAGGCCATCAGTTTTTCCATCGAGGGGGCGTCATTGTCGGCGCGGGAGGCTTCGAATTGCCGGCTCCAGCGATCAATCTGACGGCTGATGTAGTTGCCCGGTTTGCCGAAGTCACCCAGGCCCACGGCCTCATAATCCACCGTGTGCAGGCGCGCCATGGTCTCGGCCATGGCGCTGAACATCGCCCCGCGTTCGCCGTCCGCGGCCTCATCCAGACTGGGGCGGTCAAACACCCGGCCCTCGACAAAACGCATGACGTAGAAGGGCGTGCCGATGATGCGCTCGTCCTCGCACAGGTGCAGCGCTTCCGGTACCGGCACATCGGTGGGGTTGAGCGCGGCAATCACGCGGTACTCGCGCTCCACCTGATGCGCCGAGGGCAGCAACTTGCCGGGCGGTTTCTTGCGCAGCACATAGCGATCGCCGGCCGGGGTTTCGAGCAGGAAGGTGGGGTTGCTTTGCCCGCCCTGGAATTGGCGGATATCAAACCCCTTGGGAAATTCTTCCGGCAGCGTCTCGCGCAAGTAATCGGCCAGTTTGTTTTCATCAAAACGGTGGGCTTCGCGGACGTCTACCAGATGCGGCTGCTGCGCGGACATGAATTCAAACCTCCGGCCATGATCAGGGTCAGCATCTATGATGCCGAAGCATGTGCCGTCGATGGTATCGTATGTGGCTGCGGGGGCACAGCCTCGCAGCGTCGCCGGGATATCAGGAAGCAATATGTCAGGCAATCGTGGACGTAAGATCCTGTTTGTGGTGTTGGTGCTTGCCGTGTCCGGGCATGCGTCGGCCGAGGAGCAGCAAGACCGGGTTGCGGATGATGGTGCACAGGTGGGAGAGCAGTCGCCCCTGTCGATCAACGAACCCATGTATTTCGTGGTTGGCGGCAGTGGCGACACCAAGGCGCGTTTTCAGCTGAGTCTCAAATTCCGTATTTTTGATGATGATGGACTGGTGGCCGGGCCGCTGCCTTTTCTGCGCTCCTTGTACTTCGGCTATACCCAGACTTCGCTCTGGAACCTCGAAGAGGAAGACCGGCCCTTCGAGGATTCCAGCTATCGTCCGGGGTTCTTCTGGGAATTCACACGCAACAGTGACGATGTGTTTCCCGACTACCTGCGTTTTGGTTATGAACACGAGTCCAATGGCCGCGACGGCGAAGCCGCCCGCAGTATCAATACGCTGTTCGTCATGCCCGCCTGGGCGTTTGAACTATGGGAGCGTGACCTGGTGGTTGCCCCCAAAATGTATGGCTATCTGTCCTATGATGACGAAAACCGCGATATCGCGGATTATCGCGGCTTTGCCGATTTGATCATCCGCTACGGTCGCAGCAGCAGTGGCATCTTGCAGGTGCTTTACCGCCGCGGGCTTGAGAACGCGGAGAGCTGGCAACTGGATTTCTCGCTGCCCATACGTGAGCCTGTGTTTGCTCGTACCGGCAGTTATTTCTACCTGCAGGCGTTCAAGGGCTATGGTGAGAGTTTGCTGGTGTATGACGAGCGTCGTGACTGGCAGGTGCGGGTGGGACTGGCCGTGGTGCGTTGATGGGAATTTCCTCATTTGAATTTCAGGCCGTTTTTGAGCCGTCGGTTCGTGGCCCGGCGGCCTTGTCCGAGGCCGCCTGGTGGTTCGTGTTTCAGGGCGGGCACCTGCTGGTGCAGCCGCAGGCCGGGGGCGGGCTGGCGCCGCCGTGTATGCGACGCATCGAAACGCTGGGGCTGGATGCCGGCGCCGCCCATTATCTGGGTACGCTGGATGGGGTGCATTGCCTGGCGCTGGATGCCGGAGGGAATGCGCTCCCGCCCGGCCTGGAAGCCCAGGGCCTGTTCGGTCTCTACGGGCAAATGGATGATGACCTGTGGTTACTGGCAGGGCGCGCCTTCCAGATTCTGGAGTGGGATCGCAAGCACCGCTACTGCGGTCGTTGTGGCAGCCCCACCGAAGTCCGTCAGAGTGAGCGGGCGCGACAATGCCCTGCCTGCGAGCTGACGGTGTTCCCGCGTCTGACGCCGGCCATGATGGCGCTGGTGCGTCGTGATAATCAGCTGTTGCTGGCGCGCTCACCCCGCTTCCCGAAGGGCTTTTACAGCGTGCTGGCCGGGTTTGCCGAGCCGGGGGAAACGCTGGAAGCCTGTGTGCGTCGCGAGGTGTATGAAGAGGTCGGGCTGGAAGTCAGCAACATCCGGTATTTTGGTTCCCAGTCCTGGCCGTTCCCGCATTCGCTGATGGTGGCTTATGTGGCCGATTACGCCGGCGGCGAGATTCAGGTGGATGGTCACGAGCTGGAGCATGCTGACTGGTTCGAGCCGCACGCGCTGCCTAAGGTACCGGGGCGTATGAGTATTGCCGGGCACCTGATCGAATGGTTCGTGCGCGAGGGCCAGGCGGTTGACAGTCAGTCCTGATCGCCGCCAGGCCAGGCACCGAGGGTCTCGCCCATGCGGATGCGGCTGCCCGATTGCAGCCCCGGTTGCCATTGCACCCGTTGCGAGGGCAACAGCAGGATGACCGTTGAGCCCATATTGAAGCGGCCCATTTCCTGACCCCGGGTCAGGATCACGCCGGGGCGCCCGTCCGGGTAATCACGGCGCTGCGGGTAACGCGCCGTGGGCGGCGTGACCGTGCCGGCCCAGGCCGTATCAATGCCGCCCACCAGCATGGCACCCACCATCACCACCGCCGCCGCCCCACGCTCGCTGTTGAACAGACAGGCCACCCGTTCATTGCGGGCAAACAGGCGGGGCAGGGCACGGGTGGTGGCGGGACTGACACTGAACAAGCGCCCCGGGATGTGGAGCATGCGACTCAGTCGGCCGGATACGGGCATATGGACGCGGTGATAATCACGCGGTGAGAGATAGATGGTGCAGAAAGCCCCGCTCTCGAAGCGCGCCGCCGCCGCGTCCCCCCCAAGCAGTTGACTGACGGTATACCAGCGGCCCTTGGCCTGGATCAGCTGGCCGGCTTCAATAGGGCCGATGGCGCTGATGGTGCCGTCGGCCGGGCTGCTGATGATGTGATCACCCGGCGCCAGGGGACGCGCACCGTCACGCAGGGGGCGGGTGAAAAAGGCATTGAAATTGGGGTAGCTGGCCGGGTCCGAAGAGGCGGCTTCCTGCATATCCACGCCAAAACGGCGAATAAAACGGCGGATAGCCAGGCGAGTGAATATGCCACCGCGCAGCCGTGTCAGCCCCAGCACCATCCGCGAGAGCAGATGGTGGGGCAGAACGTATTGCGGCCAGGCCCGGAGCCGATCACGCCAGCCAGTGGCCTGCGGGGCGCTTGCGGGCGCGCTCAATGCGAATGCCCCTGGTGATGGGCCCGGCGCACGGGCAGGGTCACGCTGATTTCCTCGCCCGCTTCAGTGGTGATGATGACTTCCACGCTGTCGCCCTCGCCAAGTTCCTGCTGCGGCCCAATCAGCATCAGGTGCTGCCCCCCGGGGCTGAACGTCTGCGTTTCACCCGGCGCCAGGGTGACAGTGTGCATGCGTATCATGCTGGCGGTGCCGTGTTCATCATGACGGGTCCGGTGAAATTCCACCCGTGTGAATTGCGGGCTGTGGATTTCAGTGAGGGTGATGTCGGTCTCGCCGTTGTTGCTGATATCCATGTAACCGGCGGTCACGCCGGCACCGGGGGGCGCGGCCCGTACCCAGGCGTTGTCAACCTCGACGCCCGCCAGTGTCGGCAGGGCAAACAGGCTCAGCAGCAGGGCGGGAACAAGATAACGAAGTGCGGGCATGGTGTGCTTCCTTAACGACGCATCAGGATTTCGAGATCATGGGTGATTTCGGCATGATACAACGGCGGTGAAATATAGCCGGCAATCCGCCCCCGCGGGTCAATCAATACCAGTGCGGCGGTGTGATCCACCATGTAATCGCCGTGTTCATCGGGCGGGTGGCGGACCACGCCAACGGCGACGGCCGCGGCAAATGCATCAATCGCGTCCAGCGCCCCGGTTACACCGCGCATGTCGGGGTGGAACCAGCCGGCGTATTCGCTCACGCGGGCGATATCATCGCGTTCCGGGTCGACGCTGACAAACACGGCATTGGGCCGGGGCTTGCCACGCGCTTCCAGTGTCTCGAGGGCTGCGGCCAGGGTGCCCAGCGTCGCCGGACAGATATCCGGACAGTGGGTGAAGCCGAAAAACAACACATCCCAGTTGCCGATCAGCGCCTCCCGGGTCCAGGGCTGGCCCCGGTCGTCAACCAGAGTGAACTCTGGCAGTGGCCGGGGTTCCGGGAGCAGGGTGGCATGTCGGGGTTCCGGCGCCGGCGCAAGCCAGAAGAAGCCGGCGGCAAAAGCAGCGGCCAGCAAGGCGGCCAGAGCCAGCCATGACACAATTGCCGGGAGTCGCGATTCAGACATCGAAAGTGGCTTTGTCGGGGATCGGATGAGTATGATACGGACCCTTCGAGAGTGAATCCAGAAGCGGGGCTACGTGGACGCATTGGACCAGACAGCCGTGGAAGAGTTGCGCACGCTGGGTGACTGCGTGCGCTGGGGCGCCAGCCGTTTCGGTGAGGCCGGCCTGTACTTCGGGCATGGCACCGATAATGCGCTGGATGAGGCGCGGGTGCTGGCTCTGCATGCGCTGCATCTGGCGGTGGATTTACCCGATCGTTATCTGGATGCGCGCCTGACCCGGGATGAACGGGCCCGGGTGCTGGCGCTGTTTGCCCGGCGTATCAGCGAGCGCCTGCCCGCGCCCTATATGACCGGCGAGGCATGGTTTGCCGGTCTGGCCTTTGAGATTGCCCCGGGCGTGTTGATCCCGCGCTCGCCCATTGCCGAGTTGATCGAGGAAGGCTTTGCCCCGTGGCTGGACCTGGCCGGGGTGAATCGGGTGCTGGATGTCGGCACCGGTAGCGGCTGTATTGCCGTGGCCTGTGCCCTGGCCTTGCCGCAGGCTGAGGTGGATGCGGTGGATATCAGCGATGAGGCGCTGGCGCTGGCCGGGCGCAATATACGCCGCTATGGCCTCGAACAGCGCGTCAATGCGATACACTCGGATGTCTATGCCGTACTGGCGGGTGCGCGTTATGAGCTGATTGTGGCCAACCCGCCCTATGTGCCGCAGGCCAGCATGGGTGGCCTGCCCGAGGAGTACCATCGCGAGCCGGCTTCGGCGCTGGTGGCCGGCAGCGACGGGCTGGATGTGGTGCGGCGGATTCTGGCCGGCGCACCGGATCATCTCGAGCCGCACGGGCTGCTGGTGGTCGAGGTGGGTGAGGCAGCGCCGTATCTGGAACAGGCCTGCGCCGATCTGCCCCTGACCTGGCTGGATTTCGAGCGCGGCGGCGAAGGTGTATTCCTGCTCACCGGCGAGCAGGTGCAGCAGTACGCGGAGGCACTGCGCGCACTGGCGACAAGCGAACAACAACAGCAGGAAGGCTGACATGTCCGGCAATACCCTGGGAAAACTGTTCACCCTGACCAGCTTTGGTGAAAGCCATGGCCCGGCGATCGGTGGCATCGTCGATGGCTGCCCGCCGGGCTTGCCCCTGAGCGAGGCCGATCTGCAGCCGGATCTGGATCGCCGGCGGCCGGGCCAGTCGAAATACACCACCCAGCGCCGTGAGCCGGATCAGGTGCGGATTCTCTCCGGGGTGTTCGAGGGCGTGACCACCGGCACGCCCATCGGGCTGCTGATCGAAAACGCCGACCAGAAGTCGAAGGATTACTCCAAAATCCGCGACCGCTTCCGGCCCGGCCATGCCGATTACACTTACCTGCAAAAGTATGGTCTGCGCGACCATCGCGGCGGCGGGCGCTCCTCGGCCCGCGAGACGGCCGTGCGTGTGGCCGCCGGGGCGATCGCCAAAAAATACCTGCGCGAACGCCTGGGGGTGGAAGTGCGCGGTTACCTGGCACAGATGGGCCCCATCGAGATTGCCCTGCGTGACTGGGGCGCGGTCAACAACAACCCCTTCTTCGCGCCGGACCCGGATGTGGTGCCGGAACTGGAAAAGCTCATCAACCAGCTGCGCAAGGCAGGCGACTCGGTGGGCGCCCGCGTCAATGTGGTCGCCAGCGGCGTGCCGGCGGGGCTGGGCGAGCCGGTGTTTGATCGCCTGGACGCCGACCTGGCCCATGCCCTGATGAGTATCAATGCCGTCAAGGGCGTGGAAATCGGTGGCGGTTTTGATTGCGTGGCTGCCCGGGGTACGGAATTCCGCGATGAAATGTCGCCGGAGGGGTTTCTGAGCAATCATGCCGGCGGCGTGCTGGGGGGGATTTCCAGCGGTCAGGACATTCTCGCCAGTATTGCGTTGAAGCCGACTTCCAGCATTACCTCGCCGGGGCGCACCGTGGATACCTCGGGCGCGGCCACGGAGGTGATTACCACCGGCCGTCACGACCCCTGCGTGGGTGTGCGCGCCACCCCCATCGCCGAAGCCATGGTAGCGTTGGTGCTGATCGACCATCTGCTGCGCCATCGTGGCCAGAACGCTGATGTGCAACCGCCGTTGCCGCCCGTGCCCGGCCGTCCCCCGGTGTAAGTATCGGCCTGTTTTAAAAGCCTTAACATGAAGGTCATGAAGGCTGTTAAGCGCATGAAGAAATGATCAATTAATGATTATGTGTTGCTTCATGTTCTTCATGGTTGCTGCTTTTTAAGAGAGTAATATGCCCGGCGCGCAATTGAAGCTCCCGTATTTTCGTTTGTCGGGATTTTACCTGCTGTATTTCGGCACCCTGGGCGTGCTTATGCCCTACTGGGGGCTGTACCTGCGCGAGCTGGGCTTTGATGGCACGGCCATTGGCCAGCTGGTCGCGCTGTTGCTGGGCACCAAGGTGGTGGCGCCCTATATCTGGGGCATGCTGGCTGATGCCAGCGGCCGGCTGATCGGCGTGATCCGGGCCGCCACCCTGCTGGGGGCGTTGTGTTTTACCGGGGTGCTGATTACCGAGAGTTTCTGGGGTCTGGCGCTGGTGATGGTGGCCTTCAGTTTTTTCTGGAATGCCGCCCTGCCACAGTTCGAG
>PWYF01000059.1 GCA_003567955.1 Thiotrichales bacterium | reverse complement strand
CCAGGCCTTCCGGGAAGCCATGCGCCTGTTCCCGCCGGTGGTGGTGATCCCGAGGCGGACCGTGCGGGCATGCGAATTTGGTGGCCACACCATCCCGGCCAACACCAATGTCGCGGTATTCCCTGCCTTTGTGCATCGCATGCCGGAATGGTGGGATGAGCCGGAAAAATTTGACCCCGAGCGGTTTTCACCCGAGCGTGCCGAGGACAAGCAACATCCGTTTTTGTATGTGCCCTTCGGGGGTGGTCCCCATACCTGTATCGGCATGCACTTCGCCGAATTGCAGGTGAAGGCCATCATGCACCAGTTCCTGCTGCGCTACCGGGTTTCCGTCGCCAGGGATTACTACATGCCGGTACAGGCCCTGCCCATCCCCAAACCCAGCGACGGCCTCCCCCTTAAAATCGAGCGTCTATAGCTCAAAATGGGCACTTCATTTAACCACTACAATCGCCACCGAACACACCGAACACACCGATAAAATTTATCATTTCGGTGATTTCGGTGTGTTCGGTGGCTGCCTCTGATTTATTCAAAATATGCCGGGGCGTTGCCGGGTTTCCATTTGATGTTGCAGCCAATACTCGGTTTGTGGGGTTCTGGCACCGGCTTGCCCGCCAGCACCGCATCGGCCGCAGCACGTAAATCGTGACCGGTAATCGGCTCATCATTGCCCGGGCGGCTGTCATCAAACTGACCGCGATAAGCCAATCGAAAATCCGCATCAAAGAGAAAGAAGTCCGGGGTGCAGGCCGCCTTATAGGCTTTCGCCACACCCTGCGATTCATCATAAAGATACGGAAACACGTAGCCGGCTTCTGCTTTCTCCCGGGCCATGGCTTCCGGACTGTCATCGGGATGGCTCTCCACGTCATTAGCACTGATCGCCACAATTATCAGTCCCTTGTCACTATACTCGCGGGCAAAATCAGCCAGCGCCTCACGCAGGTGCTTGACGAAGGGGCAATGATTGCACATAAAAATCACCAGCAAGCCCGGCGCCCCTTCAAAATCAGACAGGCGCACCGCCTTGCCTTCGGTGTCGGGTAGAGAAAAATCAGGCGCTGGCGTACCCAGCGCCTGCATCGTGGATTCTGTCTTGACCATAAACCCCTCCGCAAACTATCCGTTTAACCGTTGCATGGTAACAATATGCAGCCCGGATACAGATAAAAAAAGGGCGGCCCGAAGGCCGCCCCTGATAGCTTCATGCCAGTACCGGATCAGTTATCCAGGAAGATATCCGGCACATCAATGGGGACTTCACGCACCAGGATGGTATCCCAGGCAGAATCAGTCTCACCGGCATCCGTGGAGTGAATATTCATGCTCACGGTAGGCGTCCCCGCCATGGTGCTGGTGAAAAATTCCGTCACCTGACTCTGCATTTCACGAGTCACAGCAGCAGATACTCCCGGCTCGACGGCGTCCTGCTCGGGCGCCGCACTGAAGTCCAGCAGTGAGCTGTGATTGCCGCGAGCAAAGCGCACCACCGCACGGCTTTCCGCAACCTGGGTAAGAATACCGGCCGGGGCATTGACCTCGGTCAGACCCATGGTCATCCAGTGCGGAGTAGAGCCCGCGTGCGGCGCGGTCTCGCTCACCTGCTGATCACCCAGTCCGGCATTCTGGAACTGGAAGTTATAGCAGGGATCGTTGACCACACTATTGGGCACCGTTCTGTCCGGTTGGAAGGTGAAGCAGTCAGCCGCATCCCCCACCACATACTGGTACAGCACGGTTGCTTCGTGCGTAGCCGGCGTAATCGCATAGTTCAGCGGATCCGCCGGATCCACGATCTGCTGGCCGAAGGTGAAGAACTGCTCGGCGGTTTCCGAGCCCGGCTCGATGCCGGCATCCTGGAGACCAGGAAGCAGTTCGCCGGCGTAGGCAATGGAGCCCTCGATGAACTTCATGAAACCGGCCACCGGCACGTTGGGCACGTAGGCGCGCATTTCATCACCCAGCACACCCACCAGCGTGGAGCCGGTGATGCCGCCCTGTGAAATGCCGTTCCAGAAGACATTCCGGGTGGTGGGATTACCTTCGCCATCATCACCGAAACGCAACTCGGCATCAAAGGTGTGGACATTGCCGTCGCTGTCGGTAATCGACAGGTCGGCCAGGCTTCGCACCAGATGAATCTTGTCAGCAATGGACTGACGGTGCTGATCACGCGTGGTGAGCGCCGCCCCCAGCCCCAGTCCATCGGCGCCGATCAGGCGAATGGGATCGGGGTGCATAAAGAACAACTGGCCGGTGTTGCCGGTGTACTGACCGTCCCCTTCCAGGTCCAGGAAGAAGTGACGTTCGCTGTCAGTCACCAGAGCAACGAACGCGGGATGATCCACAATGCGTGCATAGACTTCGTCGATGAAGTCTTCTTCAGCGACTTCACCTGCATCAATATCATCCTGCACTTCATTGAACACGGCATCAGTAGCCACCGGATTTACCAGCAATTCCAGCAGCCGGAAGCTGAGATCGCCATCCCGGAACTCATCCGCCAGCTGATTCAACGGCGCCGGCAGTTGTTCCAGCAGGTCGGCTACCTCATTACCAGCAGCCTCACCCAGCGGGAAGAAGGTCTGTTCCGGGAATGTGCCATGGAGGACATCATCAATGGCCACGCTGGCAATACAGGCCTCGGCCAGCCGCCCGGCAATGGTGATCATGTCCGCACGGGTCCGGCCATTGCCGTGACCGTGGAGCGAGACCGGCCAGCCGTTTGCAGGCACGCCTCCGCAGTCATCCGGATCCGGTGTAGCAATTACCACCGGAATATCGACGGTATCTTCAAAATCCAGGCCACCATTGGAAATCAGGTTATAGCGCGTGACCGGCTCGCCGCCCGCGGTCCAGGAACCAAAGGCAATGGACCGGCTATCGGCCTGTGAGGTGGGTCCGTCGACACGATTGCCGATGTTCGCCGGCTTGTTATTGAGGTAATAGGGCACCTCTTCCATCAGGCCGACAAAGAGCTTGAAGTTCCCGAAAACCAGCGGAGCTACGGGGTTATCCTCACCGGTCAGGAACATGTCCATCAACCCCAGATCAAGCTGACCAATATCGCCGATATTGCGCGAGGTCGCGGTTTCAGCCAGCCAGTCCAGCGTCGAGGTGGTCGACTGAGTCGAGAAACCAAAGCTCAGCACGATGTCATCCAGCCCGATCTGCCATTCATCCAGGTAATTGACCGCTTCGCCCTGGAGAATTTCATCATTGATGGCACCGTAGAGCATCTTGAGATCATTGAACTGATCACTGGGGCTGGAACCGCCAATCACCGTGATCGGTTCAAAGGGGTCGGGGTTCATCACCGCCTCAAAGGACACATCCCGCCCGGCAGGTTCACCCTCAGTGCTCAACACACCACTCGTCACCACAGGCAGATAGCCATTCGAGAAACTGATGCTGAATTCGGAGTTGCCATCATCAAAAGTCTGGGCCGACCCCGGGAAAGGTGTGAAGTCGTCCAGCGCGGTCAGGTTCCCACCGAAAAGGCTTTCAAGCCCGAGCAGGAGTTCCTCAATATTTGCCACCTCAACAACTGGCAAGTTGGGGTCGTCAGCGATGGCGCCCAAATCTACCGACAACTCTTCGTCACCAAGCTCATTATAAAGCAGGCTCAGCAAACCAATATCGGTCTGGTTAACGCAGGTCGGATCGTCGCCGGACCGCAGCGCTGTGCGCGGCTTGAGCAACACCTGACCGGGGTTGGCCTGGGCGACCGCCATCTCAAACAGATCAGTCACTTCACCACAGGCCTGTACCGCGGCGATATGACCTCCGCGCGGATTATGGTTGCCACCCTGCACCGCCGGCAGGAAGGTCTCCCGAGCCGCCTTGAGCAGCCCGAAGATCTGCGCCGTCTCTTGATAATCCAGCCCAAACCCGGCGGGATCGAAAGCCGGGCTATCGGGATCAAGGAAGAAGTCTTCAGCTTCGGTATTGTCCCCGAGATAGCCTACCGGTGGGGTGAGAATATCAATGGTGACTTCCTCGGCCCGGGCCAGCAGCATCTGCAGCACCACGGCTGTTTCCGCCGAGGTCATCACCACATTGAGCACCTTGATGTTGCCTTCCAGCGTCGTCTCATCCACAGGCTTGTAGAAAGGGATGCTCACAGGCGCCGTGGTGGACCAGCCGTCCAGAGTGTTGAGCTGGTTGATCAGCCCGTCCTGCCCCGGATCACCGGTGGTGCCAATCTGCAGAGTACCGTCCTGCGTCCCCAGGAACGCGAAGTTGATCGGCTGGGGCGTGCGCATGACGTTGAGATTGAAATGCGGGGCAAACTCGGGCTGGATATTGGGCCCGGACTCACCCTGGGTGCCGATATCACAACCGGCGAGAGCCATCGCAGAGCCCAGCGCCCCGACGGCAAACAGCCGCTTGCAGGAATATATGGTTGTTCGGATAGTCATGAAAGTCTCTCCTGGTCTCTCCTCTGCAAGGCAACCCCACAGCAGCCTTGGTCTACTGGTTACCGGCAAACCCCCGGTGCGGGTTCGGTCACGGGTGTTTCTCCAGGGCATCAACGCAAACCACACCGACAACCAAACGGCCCATTACGGCCCTGTCATTCGTGGTTGGCTGAATCAAAAAATCCTGCCCTGTCTCCCTCCCGTTGGCTCGCCGGCCTTTACTTTTGTTCAGGGTTGTTGTCAGAGCTCTTTATGGCTCCGGACCCCAGTATTCAATATACAGCCAGCTTGTGCAACCCCGATTTGCCATCAGGCCTTATGTCGCCATTTCTTCAGTCACCGGGGTCGTCCCGCAGCTGCTTGCGTGCCTGTGCGAGTTGTCGGCACAATTGCCGCCCCCCCGCCGCCAGCCGCGGCCCCGGTCGCCCCAGCAGATCAGCGGGCAGGGCCCGGACCTGAGCGTGGCGCACCGCGGCCAGATCCGGCCATCGTGCCCAGCGCGCAAGCAGTGCGGCGGTTTCCTCCTCGCTTGCCGTGGCGCTGAATATGACTTGCGGATCGCGTGCCAGCAAGGCCTCCCTGTCTACCCTTGGCGAAGGCGTGTCCAACCCGGAAAAAATATTGCGCCCCCCGCACAGCGCGATAATCTCGCTGATGAAATGCCCTCCGCCCACGGTCATCAGCGGCTCATGCCAGACTTCATAAAATACCCGCAGCGCCGTTTCCGCTTCCGTATCCGGACCGTATTCATCCCGCAACGCGGCGATCTGCCCACGCAAGGCAGCCGCCTGCGCCTCGCCACCCTGGTCACGCCCGACCAGCCGGCCAATACGCTCCATGGTGCGCGCCACCTCGTCCAGGCTGCCGGGGCTGCTTTTGAATACCGGAATACCCAACGCCTCCAGCCGCCTTGCCGCGCCGCCCTGCGGGGCACTGGCCCAGGCCAGCACCAGATCCGGCTCCAGCGCCAGCACGGCCTCCACATCCACCCCGCGGGCACCCCCCACGCGGGGCAGTTCAAGTGCCGCTGGCGGGTAATCACTGTAGGCCACTGCGCCCACGGCGGCATCGCCGGCACCGACGGCGAAGAGCATTTCAGTGAGATGGGGCGCCAGCGTGACGACCCGCCGGGCCGGTGCTCCAAGACGCACCTCTCGCCCGGCGTCATCGGTGACTACGATTTGCTGATGCGCCAATACGCTCCCGGGGAACAGAAACATGGCGGCCACAGCCAGACACGGGCCGCAGGCAAGGCAGCGCAGCGTGGAAGCACCTGGAAACTTGTCAGACAACGGCAACGGGGTACTCAGACCACCCAGCCCACCAGCGTCATCAACGCCAGCAGCACCACCCATACAATCAAGCTGCGCTCAACCAGCTTGAGTGCAGAATGCACTGAACGGATACCGCACTGGGGCCCGTTCTGCCCGGGCTCCAGCCGCAAGGCGCCACGCCCGGCAGCTACCAGCACCGCCAGGGTGTTGTCATAAAGAGAAGCACCGGCGCGGTCAAGCTGGTCGCGCCAGGCCACCAGGGTGTCCTCAAAGCTTCCGGTCAGGGCGTAGGCCAGCGCCAGTAGCCGCGCGGGGATCCAGGCCAGAATCCCATGCAGACGCTCGGCGGCCTCGGCAAAACTGCCACGGGTCAATGCGTCGGTCAGACTGCTGCCCGGGCCATCCTCGACCACAGCGTTCTCGCCGTATTCACTTTCCGTATCCACCGGCGCAGAATACGCATGGGCCTCCACCGCCAGGCGGTACAGCAGTGCCCCGGCCGGGCCCAGCAGCATGAACCAGAACAACACACCGAACAGGCGGTCGTTGGCCTGACCCAGGATGGCATCGCGCACATCGGCGTTGGCCTCCTCGACATCCTCACTGTGGCTGCCACTTATTTCACTGGCCTGCGCCAGGCGCGTTTCAGCTTCAGCCTCCTGCTCGTCGGCCTGGATATAATCCCGTGCCTGGCGCAACAGGTTGGCCGGGCCCAGGGTCAGGAACAGCACTGCCACCGCCAGCAAAAATACCGGCAAACCGAACAGCACCAGCGCCAACAGGGACTGCAATACAATCAGGAGAATTACGGGAACCCCCAGCACCAGCAACAGCCCCAGCGGCGAGTCCCAGAACGCCCGCTCGGCCAGGCGTTGTTCGAGCCAGGCGTGGTAGCGCACATACCAGTCATGACGACGCAGCCGCTCAAGCTCCGGCGCCCCCCACTCGGCAAGCAACACAAGCAATACGGAAACAATAGCCATAATTGTCAGCGACTCCCTGGCATGTCGTGTTCAGTCATCCCGCTTCATTCTCGGTCCGTCACGCCCTGCTTGCAAGCAGAACAGGTCATACACCTATTCATCACGGCCTTCGGCCAGAGTTTCACGAAAAAGGTGCCAGTCAAATGCCGGCCCGGGGTCAGTCTTTCGCCCCGGCGCAATATCCGCATGGCCCCGGATCCGCCCGGGGCCTATGGCCGGATAGTTACGCATCAACAGATTGCACAGAGCGGCCAGCCGCCGGTATTGCGCCGCTGCATAAGGCACCTGATCGGCGCCTTCAAGCTCAATACCTATAGAAAAATCATTGCAGCACGGCCGCCCGTCAAGCTGTGATTCACCCGCATGCCATGCGCGACGGAGAAAAGGCACGTACTGCACCAGCTCGCCACCCCTGCGCACCAACACATGAGCGGAGACTTTCAGGCCGGCAATCTCCTGGAAATACGGATGCACGGCGGCATCAAGCCGGCCGCTGAAAAGCTGATCAATCCAGGGGCCGCCAAACTCACCCGGAGGCAGGCTGATGCCATGGATAACAATGGCATCAATGCTGACACCCGCCGGGCGTTCATCACAATGCGGCGAGGGCAGATGACGGGCATCGAAAAGCCAGCCCGACGGGTCTATCCCGGCCTGCGCGGAGGCATGCATCAGCGCTCACCCGACAGCTGGCGCACCAGCACATCCTGGTAATCCCTGATGCGCTGCACATAACGCACCGGCTCGCTGCCGCGCGCATAGCCATAGCGAGTCTGCCGGTAATACTCGGGCTGAGCCAGTAGCGGCAGCGTCTCGCGCAAATCGGGCCAGCTGTGGGGGTCACGGCCCAGCGACCTGGCCAGCGCCTGGGCGTCACGGAAATGGCCCATGCCGATGTTATATACCGCCAGGGTGATCCAGGTGCGGTCGGGCTCCTCGATCTCATCATCCAGCCAGCGATACAGTCGCTGCATGTAGCGCGCGCCGCCCATGATGCTCTCGTGTGCATTCAGCCGGTTATTCACATCCATGGCGGCGGCGGTGCGCTGCGTCAGCATCATCATGCCGCGCACCCCGGTCGGGCTGCGGGCATGAGGGTCCCAGTGTGATTCCTGATAGGCCTGGGCTGCCAGCAGGGTCCAGTCAAAACCGTAGCGTTCACCGGCCTGTTCAAAGATCGGCTGATATTGCGGCAATCGCTGTTCGATGCGCCGCTGGAAAGCACGCATATCAACATAGTCAAAGAGCTCGACAAAGCCATAGTAACGTTCCATCACGGCATCAAGCCCGCCGTCGCGCTCAAAGCCCTCAAACCAGCGACGCAACTCGGCATGCAGTCCGCTGGCGGCCGGCGGCAGCGCCCAGGCGAAATAATCCGCCTCGCCCAGGGTAAACATCACATTAAGCTCGGGAAAATAACGGCGGTTGAGATCGACAATATTGGAATCGGCAATGGTGCAGTCAATCTCGCGCCGCCACACCGCGGCCAGCATCTGCTCTGTGGTCTGCGCTTCCACCGCTTCCCACTGCAATTCCGGGTTTGCCGCAGCCAGCCGCTGTAGTCGACGCTCGTAGGTGGTGCCGGCCGGCACCCTCAAATTAAGGCCTGACAGCTCAGCCGCAGACTGTGGCCCGGGACCACCACGCCGGCACACCACTTGTTGCTCCACTTCCTGGTAAACCGGCCCGAAACGGACATCATTCCGGCGCTCCCGGGTACGACTGATACCGGCAGCGCCAATGTCGGCCTCACCTGCGGCAATACGGCCCAGAATCTCGCCGACGCCAGCGGCCAACTCGTAACGCACCTCTACGCCCAGGTGGGCCGCGAAGGCCTCAATCATTTCATATTCCGGGCCGGCCGGCCCGTCGCGGTCCTCATACCAGGTGGTGGGAGCGTTACGCGTGAGCACATGCAACTCGCCACGCTCACGAATATCCGCAAGCTGACCACGCCCGGGACCGGGGTCACAGGCGCCCAGTGATATCAGAAGCAACCCGGCGAGCAGAACACTCCACAGGCGCACGGGTCTGTTATGGTTGTGCATGTGACAAGGGACCTCTGATCAATTCGTCGCGTCTCAGGCTTTGCCAGTGTGTCAGCATCAAGGCGCGACTTTGAGAGCGTATCCCGATACGGTGAAAAGACGCAACGCCGGGGCTGGCGCACTGGCAATGCCGCGGAGGACAGACCCTGTCGCGTCCATCTGCGGCGTTG
>PWYF01000084.1 GCA_003567955.1 Thiotrichales bacterium | reverse complement strand
GACTACACCGAAGGTCACCGAAAAAACATCAAGGCTTTTCTCTGTGTCCTCTGTGTGCTCTGTGGTTGGCTTTTACTGATCCGGGGTTCGGCAAGACGGTATTTACTTCACCACAGAGTACACAGAGTTTACGGAGCTAATTAATATCAGCCACTCGGTGCATTCGGTGCATTCGGTGCATTCGGTGTCTTCGGTGTCTTCGGTGGCTACAAATGCGTCCGGGCAGGGCCCCTGTGAGTCCCCGCCTGCGCGGGAATGACGGCAGCCAAAGCCAGGCTGGCTCTCTCTACCCCTTCATGCCCTTCGTGCTCTTCATGGTTAATGCTTTTTGGGTTTGGTGTTTGTGAGCAAGAAAAGAAATCAGGCAATGCGCTCGATATTCAGGGGGAGGCCGTCGGTGGGTTTGGGAATGGGCAGGGCCTGCACCGGCATGTAGTAATCCCTGGCGACAGAGACCCGGTAGCGCAGTAGAAACTGATGCATGATGGCCTTCACCTGCAGCTCGGCGAAGTGCATGCCGATGCAAGTATGGGGGCCGCCGCCGAAGGGCACATACAGAAACGGATGCTGCTTGTCTTCGGCGCGCTCGGGTGAAAAGCGATCAGGGTCGAATTGCTCCGGTTCTTTCCACCATTCGGGCATGCGATGCACAAAGCCGGGAAAGACGGCAACATTGGCATTGGCCGGGATGGTATGGCCGGCAAATTCACATTCGCGCACGGTCCGCCTCGGGATCACCACCACCGGCGGCAACAGGCGCATGGCTTCCCTGAAGGCCTGGCCGGTCTGCTGGAAATGATCCATGTCGCCGTGTTCGGCATGTGTCTTGTCCAGCGCCCGGGCTTCCTCGCGCAGGCGCTCCTGCCACTCGGGGTATTTCGCCAGGTGGTATATCAGCGTGGTGGAGGCGCTGGTGGTGGTGTCATGGGCGGCCATCATCAGGAAGTTCATGTGATCAATGATTTCATCATCACTGAACTTTTCGCCGTCTTCGGTTTCGGCCCGACAGATACGGGCAAAAAAATCGCCATCTTCGCTGGCGCGCTTTTGCTCGATCATGCTGGCGAAAAAACGGCATAGCAGCTCGCGCCCGCGCACCCCCCGCCACATCTGGGTGCCGGGGATGGGCACACGCACGACGCCCACGGAAGCCTGGACAGCGTCCATGAAGGCACGGTTGAGCTGGTCCGCCTCGGGGCCGAGCTTGAGGCCCATGAAGACGCGGGCGGCCATGTCCAGGGTGAGCTTCTTGATGGCCGGATAGAACAGCAGCGGGTTGTTGTCAGCCCAGTGTGCAATCCCCGATTCAATTTCGGGGTTCATCATGTTCACATAATCGGCCAGGGCTTCCTTGCGAAAGGCCTCCTGCATGATGCGCCGGTGGAAGCGATGATCGTCAAAATCCCGCAGCATCAGGCCGCGCGGGAAAAGCAGACCCAGCGCCCGATCCCAGCCATAGCGGCTGGAGAAATTGCGCTCGCGGTCACGCAGGACGAACTCATTGGCCTCGGGGCCGAACAGGTTGACGGATTTCTGGAAAAACACATTGGTGCGGGAGATGGGCCCGTAGGTTTCATACTGCGTGCGAATATTGCCCAGTGGGTCCCGAAGCGCCTTGAAAGTACGGCCGAACAGCGGCAGGCCGTAGCTGCCTGGTAAATGGTCAAGCTTGCGGTTTTCCCGTGGCGCCGGGGTGTAAACGCTTTGATCTGTGCTGAATGCCATGGTGCGACTCCTGTGGGGCCGGGCTCCGCTCAGGCCGATGCAGCCTGCCGGGGAGGTTCAGCCCCTGATGCGTTAGTGTCCGCAATGGCTTCAAGGCGGATCGGTAACTTGTTTTTGGGCCGCGGGATCGGCATCAACTGCATCTCGGTGCGGCCGTTGTCTGCCGCACTGATGCGATAGCGCAGCAGCACCTGCGGCATGATGGCCTTGACCATCATTTCGGCGAAATGCATGCCGATGCAGGTATGGGCGCCGCCGCCAAAGGGCACGTAGAGGAACGGGTGTTGTTTGTCCTCGGCGCGTTCGGGTGAGAAGCGGTCCGGGTCAAAACTGTGCGGGTTAGTCCACCATTCAGGCATGCGGTGGACCAGAGCCGGGAAAATGCTCACCGCCGCGTTGGCCGGAATCCGGTAGCCCTTGTATTCACATTCGCGCACTGCACGCCGGGGGATAATAATCACCGGTGGATACAGGCGCATGGCTTCCTTGAGTGCGCGGCCGGTGAGCTCCAGTTTGTCGAGGTCTTCATGGCTCACCCGGCCGCTGTCCAGGCTGCGGGCCTCCTCGCGCAGATTGTCCTGCCACTCGGGGTGCTGGATCAGGGCGTGCACCATGGTGGAGAGCGCACTGGTGGTGGTGTCATGGGCGGCCATCATCAGAAAGTTCATATGATCGACGATTTCTTCGTCATCAAACTGACCGCCTTCCTCGGTCCGGGCGCGGCAGATGCGGGCGAATAGATCATTATCGTCGCTGGCGCGTTTGGCCGGGATCATCTCGCGCAGGAATTGCTGCAAATAACGCCGGCCGCGCACGCCCCGCCACATTTGCGTGCCGGGTATGGGGTAGCGGACCACACCCACGGCGGCAAGCACGGCATCCATGAAGGCCTTGTTGACGCGGTCGGCCTCGGGGCCGAGCTTGAGGCCCATGAACACCACCGAGGCGATGTCCAGGGTGAGTTTCTTGATCGCCGGGTAAAACAACAGCCGATCCGTGGGGCCCCATTCGGCAATGCCCTTCTCAATTACCGGGTGCATCATGTCGATGTAGCTGGCCAATGCTTCCTTGCGGAAGGCCTCCTGCATGATGCGCCGGTGAAAGCGGTGATCATCAAAATCACGCAGCATCAGCCCGCGGGGGAACAGCTGACCGAGTGCGGAATCCCAGCCCATGCGACTGGAAAAATTCTTGTCACGGTCCTGCAACAGAAACTGGTTGGCGTCCGGCCCGGCCAGGTTGATGCCGCGCCGGAAGAAAGCACTGGAACGGGAAACTTCACCGTAGCGCTCGTACATGGTCTCCATGGCGCCCATCGGGTCAGACAACAGTGAAAAGGTGCGACCGAAGAGCGGCCAGCCATACTCGCCCGGCAAATGATCCAGGTTGCGGGTTTCCCGCGGGGATGGCTTGTATACGGGTTGTTCGCTGGAGTATTCCATGCGGTATTCCTTGTGCTTGCCGGACGAGGGAACCAGGTTAAATCCGGGCAGGGACGACAACTTTTCTCAGCCACCAGTATAAGCGCCTGATAATAAAAGGGGTCAATGACTTAACACGCCACAGAACGCATTAGGTGTCGCCGATTGTTCCCCGGTGGCGCGCGGCGCTCCGGGCACAGTTCAGGCAGGGGATGCGTGCAGATCGGCAAAAACGAAGCCCTCACGCGTCACTACCGGGCCTGGATGGACCTGCAGGGGGGTGGAAAACATTGGCCCGGCATAACAGAACGTGTGGAACTCGCCGTTTTCACCACAGGCATCTACATTCTCCGGCAGGCTGTCCAGCAGCCCGGCGTCGAATTCCCGCCCCGCCAGTTCGGCGGCAACCTGTTTCGGGTCAACGCACACCAGCGTGGCGCGCAAGCCCCCCTCAATCATGTCACGGGCAAGCCGGGTGGTGTCTTCCCCCCATAGCGGAAACACCGGCGTGATGCCGGTGCCCTCAAGCGAGGCCTCGCGGTAAGCGCGGACATCAGCGAGGTGCAGATCGCCGAAGATAATATGGGTGATGCCTGACGCACGGGCCTGCTCAAGCGCGCTTGCCATGCGCTGCTGGTATATCTCATTGGAGCAGGGCCAGGGGAGAGGCACTGGCCACAGGGGCAGCCCGAGCGCGTCCGCCTGGGCGCGCAGCAGGGCTTCGCGGGTGCCATGCATGGCCACGCGATCAAAGTGTTCATTGATGGTGGTGAGCAGGCCGACCAGTTCATAATCCCCGGCTTGCTGCATCCGGTGCAGCGCCCAGGCACAGTCCTTGCCGCTGGACCAGGAGATCAGCGCACGCGGACGCTGGTCGGTCGTTGAGTCAGTCATTCATACACCTCACGTAAAAAAACAGCCACCGAATACACCGAAGTCACCGAAATAAACAAAAAAATTCTCCATTCCCTATGTGATCTCTGTGGTAATTAATCCAGTCTTGCTGAAACTTCAGAGCGTCAATTACAACCACAGAGAGCGCAGAGGAATACTTGATAAATTTTTTCAGTGTCTTCGGTGTATTCGGTGGCCCATGAATTCTGACGGAAAACGGTACACGGTGATCGGAGAATGCCCCGCATAGGTGGGCTTAGTTCCCGGTACCACGGTCGCGTTGCCAGAGAATATCGGCGATACCATGGTCGGCGTTGATGCGGCGTGCCATGACGAACAGCAGGTCCGAGAGGCGGTTGAGGTAACGGATGGCCTCGGGATTGACGGCTTCCTCGCGCGCCAGGGTCACAACCCGGCGTTCGGCGCGGCGACACACGGTTCTCGCAACATGGCAGGCGGCCGCGGCCGGCGTGCCGCCGGGCAGGATGAATTCCTTCAGTGCCGGCAGGGTTTCGTTATGCTGGTCCAGCCACTGTTCCAGTGTGGCTACCCGCTCAGCCTGTATCGCCGTATGCCCGGGAATGCACAGTTCGCCGCCCAGGTCGAACAAATCATGCTGGATGTCGGTGAGCTGGCTGTGCAGGGGTTCCTCGACGCCGCCGGCAATAATGGTGCCGATCACACTGTTGAGTTCATCCGTGGTGCCGTAGGCCTCGACCCGCGCCGAGTCCTTGTCAGTGCGATTGCCGTCACCGAGCCCGGTGGTACCGGCATCTCCGGTGCGGGTGTAAATTTTTGACAGTCTGTGGCCCATGGTCGCCTCTTGCTCGCGCAGTTAGCCCTGTAAACGATACACGATCGGGATACGCAGTCCCGCTACCGGCTGATGAATGCCCTCGACCAGCGGATGTTGGCCGGCCAGAGCCTTCAGGGCATCAAGTGCGGCGCGGTCGAGGATGCGATGCCCCGAGCTTTGTTCAATTTCGATGCGCGCCACCCGGCCCCGGTTGTCGAGGTCCAGGCTCAGTACCACTTCACCTTCCCAGCCGCGTCGACGGGCCAGGGCAGGATAACTGAAACGGGCATTCAGCGCTTCGAGAATCTCGCTTTCCACCGCGGCACGGTCGACAGCAGCGTTACCCTCGGGTGCCGGATCGGCAGGCGTGGCGTCGGGTTCGCTATGCTCGGCCCCGGATGGCCGCCTGCGGGAATCAGCTTCCGGTATGGCCTGCCTGGCATCCGGTACGCTGTTTGCAACGGCCCCGGAAGCGGGTTGATCCGGTGTCTGCGCGTCAGTAGGCTCGGGTTGAGCCGACTTGCCGGCATCGGAGCCGGCCACGGCAGGGGCTTGCACGCTGACCTGCAGGCTTTGCGGCAGAGGGTGGGGCACGTCCCTGTGAACGAACAGGCCCAGCAGAGCCAGGTGCGCAAGCAGCGACAGCACCAGCGCCGCACCGAGGCGTTGGCCGCGGTGGGCATTGGTGTGGCTGACTGGCGCGTGCCCCGCAATCATGTGTGTTACGGGGTATTGAACCGAAGCGTGGCAAACAGCGAACGGCCCGGGTTGTTGTAGGGGACATCCGCCGCTGCATGTGCGGTTTCATAGTCCGTATCCAGCAGGTTTTCCGCCCGCAGTCGGAGGTTCCAGCGGGGTGAAATATGATAGCCGGCGGCGGCGTTGAGCAGGCCGAAACCGCCCAGACTGCCACCGAAGTCCTCGCTGCCCCCGCGCAACAGGCCGTCCACGCTGAACCAGTGCATCCCGATATCACGGCTGGCGCTCAGCGACAGGGCCTGTTTGGCCCGCCGCGCGAGAACGTCGCCGGTTTCACGGTTTTCCGGATCCTGCAGAATTCCCTCGGCACGCAGTCGCCAGTCACCGGTGTGCAATTGATAGCCGGCTTCCAGGCCGCGAATGCGGGCTTCACTGAGATTTTCGCAGGGGTCGGGCCAGCACTGGATCAGATCCTCGATCTCGTTCTGGAACAGGCTCAGCGTGAGTACACTGCGCGGGTTGATGCGATGGTGCATGCCCAGCTCGTAATTTCGTGAAGTTTCCGGGCCGACGTCGGGGTTGCCCAGATTGCCGAAGCGTTCGCCCGCGGTAGGCACCTTGAAGGCGGTGCCCACGCCGGCGGAAAAGCGCGTGCCGGGCTCGATCTGGTAGCTGTACTCCAGATTCCAGGTGGTGTGGTCGCCGAAGTTCTCATGATCGTAATAGCGTGCGGCCAGGACCGTGCGGTGCAAGCCGCTGTCCAGTGTGTTCTCGGCGTAAACGGCCCAGTTGTCGATGCTTTCATCGAAGACATCGAAGGAGTCCGACTTAACCTCCTCGTGTTCGCCGTAGGCGCCCAGGGTCAGGGTATAGGCCGGTGAGATGACCAGATCATTTTGCCAGTCGGCGGTGGTGCGCCGGGTGCGCACGAACTGGTCGCTCTGGTTTTGTTCCAGATCATCTTCCATCCAGGCCGTGCTGAGTTTGCTGAACCAGCGATCCGTTGGGCTGCCAGACAACGCCAGCCTCGCGACCTGGTTGCGAAAATCCTGGTCTGCCGCGCCCGTGAAGGTGCTGTACTCGATATTGCCCTGGGTCAGACGGTAGCCGGCATCCAGCGCCACCGGACCCAGTTGGCCACCGCCGTTGAGCGTGAGCGTGGTGTTATCCGAACCGCGATTTTCGTTTTCGTCCGGGCGCACCGGGAAACCTTCGGTTTCGAAATAATCCAGTCCCAGTCCGAAATAGGCGTTCTCGCCACGCACCCCGCCACTCACCGAGGCTTCGTAGGTGTCATAGCGTCCACCGCCGGCCTCGGCCTCGAAATAGCCGGTTTCCTCGGGCTTGCGGGTGATGATGTTCACCACCCCGCCGATGGCGTCGGAGCCATGGGTGGCCGAGCGCGGGCCACGCACCACTTCGATGCGCTCGATCTGGTGCGGTCGCAGGCGCTCCCAGGGCGCGGCACCGGAGCTGGCGGCGTTGATGCGCACGCCGTCGATCATGACCAGAGTATGGTCACTGTTGGTCCCCCGCATGAACAGGGAGGTTTGCTGGCCGGGGCCGCCGGAGCGGGCTACATCCAGTCCGGCATGAAAACGCAACAGGTCGCTGATGTCGGCGGCATGCGAGCGTTCAATCTGCTGGCGGTCGATGACGGTGACCGAGGCCAGGGTCTCACTCACCAGTTGCGGTTGTTTGGAAGCGGTGACGACCACCGGGTCGAGGGTGTCTTCTTCACTGGCCAGGGTGGTCAGCGGTGTAGTCAGAATGACGGTACTTACCAGCACAGCGCCGGAAATGGTATTTCTCATGATGTTGTTCCCCATTCAAGTGCGCACACCCGCGCATAAAAGGTTCGCGCCAGGGCGGACAGGGAACGGACACATGAAACAAAGCAGGTGCCCGGCCGTCGCTGCCCGCCGCAGCACACGGCTCGTCGGGCTTCAGGCCGGTCTCCGGACTCGTGAGTGGATGGTGTCCATCCGGGATTGCTGCCTTCCCGGGCCGACTGGCCCAGTGGCGTATGCTGCAATCCCTGACTCACTTACCGTTGCGGGGGCAGTGCCGGGATTGGCGCATCGGGTGATGCGCCGCACCGGCTTCCCGTTTCATCCTGTCGCGTGCCAACACGACAGAACACCTGAAGCCAGAGAGTGTCCGAAGCCTAGGCAGCGAACCGGGCCGTGTCAAGCGCCGGCCCTGATCACACTCCACCCGCGGGGGTGCAACACAATAAAAAGCGGAAACCATGAAGCGCATTAAGGGGTAAGGGGAAGCGCGTTGACCTGAGTGCCGTGGTTACCCGCGCAGGCGGGGACCCAGAGGCCCTGCCCGAACGGATTATTGGCCACCAAACACACCGAAAGAGCCTGATTCATTAACCATTAAAGTCCAATCACGTAGCATACAAAAATATTTTTTTCGGTGACTTCGGTGTGTTCGGTGGCAATATAAATGAGCGCGGGCAAGGCCTGGCGGGGTTTCTGGATTCCCGCCTGCGCGGGAATGACAAGGAATGCTGGAAGCGGGTTGCCACTAAACTAACCGACCCTCCAGATTATCCGGGTATCCGCCCCCCGTGATATTAGCTGTCCCGGCACCCCCTTCATGTGCTTCATGCTCTTCATGGTTAATATTCAAAGGCTTTTTACACCGCAGTTATTGCGGGATGAACAGTCGGTGGGTGCCGTCCTGCAGCAGGCGGACCGGATGGTCGTAGAGCCGGGAGAGGGGTTCCGGTTGCAGGCATTCTTCTGCGCTGCCGAGGCGGAAACTGCCGTCGCCGAACATCAGCAGAATGCGGTCGCACCAGCGCGCGGCCATGTTGATGTCGTGCAGGGCCATCACGGCCGCGCGCTGGCGCTGGTCGACCTGCCAGCGTATTTGCTGCAGGACCCGGACCTGATGATGCAGGTCCAGGTGGTTGGCCGGTTCGTCCAGCAGGTAGAGCGCGGGTTCCTGTACCAGTACGGTGGCCAGCGCCAGACGCTGGTGTTCACCGCCGGACAGGGTATCGGTCATGCGCTGGTCCAGCTTTGACAGGTCCATGAGTGCCAGGGCTTGATCCACCCGGGCGTGATCCCCGGCCCCTTCGGGTTCCCAGAGCCCCAACCAGGGGTGGCGGCCGGTCAATGCGACCTGACGCACCGTGGCCGGAAAGCTGCTTTCGCTGTCCTGGAACAGCACCGCAATACGCCGGGCGATTTCGCGCCGGCGCCAGTGCGCCAGAGGCTTGTTTTCAAGCTTGATGGTACCCGCGCGCGGGGGGCGCAGTCCGGCCAGGGTGTGCAGCAGGGTGGATTTGCCGGCGCCATTGGGGCCCAGCACCCCCCAGCACTGGCCCGGGCGTATCGTCAAATCCAGTGCTTCGATCCCGCTGCGGTCGGGGATGTCGACGACCATGTGCTGTGTTTGCAACAGGTTCATGTCCGGCCCCCCGCGGTGCGCCGGTTGAGCAGGTAGAGAAAAGTCGGCACGCCGATCAGGGCGGTAATGACCCCCACCGGCAATTGCTGTGGCGCCATGGCCGTGCGTGCCAGGGTGTCGGCAATCACCACCAGGGTGCCGCCGGCCAGCGCGGCGGCGGGCAGCAATTTTCGCTGGTCATTGCCGATCAGCAGACGAATCATG
>PWYF01000011.1 GCA_003567955.1 Thiotrichales bacterium | reverse complement strand
GCGTTGCGACTTTTTGACGTATTCTCGATACGCCTGCAAAGTCGCGCCTTGATACCAGAACGCGGGCTGTGCCTGAGGCGTGACGAATAAATCAGTGTTTCCTTAATGTTTTTGATTTAACTTTTGTGTTCCTGCCCGGTTGACAGCCTGGCGCGCAGCACTTTGTGGCGGTGGTTAAATACACGGCGGATGAACCATGCCGTCAGCCGGCGGGCCAGGCGCGGCTGGAACGCCAGTTCATCGACCAGCATCACCATGTCCGGGTCCGTCGGGCATGGCTCAATATATCGCTTATGCCGCCACAGCTTCATCGACCCCATGGGCGACTCCTCAAGCAGACCCTCACCGGGCTTCAGTTCCAGCAAGGTCATATCCGAGTAATCAATGGGCAACACCCCGAACAGAAACACATAACTGCGGAACATCCGTTGTCCCGGACGGATTTCAATATCCTCAATCGAGCGCAGCCCTTTGGGCACCGTCATGAAAAGCCACGGCCACATCTCGGCGCGGATTCCCCGCACCGAAGTCAACCACGACCAGACTGCCTCGGCCGGGGCGCGCAGCCGCGACTCAAACCGTAACGAAATCACGTCACTCATCAGCACCTGTCCTGTCCGGAACCGCCAGCGCCGGTAGTTTTCAGTGTTCAGTCTACAGTTTTCCGGGGGCGGACTGCTGAAATGGTTGGTGCCCTGGTCGGGATAGTGCTGTGGCACCTTCAGGTTTGATAAAAGCCTGAACCATGAAGAAAAGAAAGGCATGTGGGGGTGAGCATGCTTAACAGGGAACAATGTGGACTGGATACTTTCCTGCCGCGCATGATGCATTGACTTTTGTATATACATGAGACAGTCTGGCAGTTATGGGATGTACCGTTCAGGGATTCGAATGGGACGCCGGCAACAGGGAGAAGTGCCAGAAACACGGCGTTTCCCTGCGGGAAATTGAGCTCGTGTTTCAAAACACCCCGGGGGTGTATCCGGACCCGACACATTCGAGGGAGGAAACCCGGTTCAGGGCCATTGGCAAGGCACACAGCAGGTACGTTTTCGTTGTGTTTACACTGCGCCAACGTGCCGGCATGACCCTGATCCGACCGATCAGCGCGCGTTACATGCACGAGCAAGAGATACGCCACTATGAGCAACAACAAAAAACCTCGTAAGCAGCCGACTCTGGAAAGTGACGACGCGGCGGAACGCTTTGTCGCCGAGGCGGACCTGAGCGAATATGACCTTTCCGGCTTCAAGTCGACGCACTTCGAATTCCAGCGCAAGGATACCCAGATCAACATGCGCCTGCCCCGGTCCCTACTGGAAGCCGTCAAGCAACAGGCCGCCCGCCAGAACATCCCCTACCAACGCTACATCCGCAACCTGCTCGAACACGCCATCCGCAATAACAATAACCCCGACTAGCCAGCACCCCTGGCGGGGTGTGTTTCAAGTGTCAGGTGTTAGGTTTTAGGTTTTAGGTTTTAAGAGGGCGGGCTGCCGGGATGTGTGGTGGCCTAACCGGGATAGCATTGTGGTGCTGCCAGGCTTGAAAAAGCATTAACCATGAAGCGCATGAAGAGTCAGAGAGAACGGGGTGACTTTGGGTGCCGTCGTCCGTCCCTGCGCAGGCGGGGACCCGGAGCGGTTTTTCAGGGCTTCTGGTCCCCGCCTGCGCGGGGATGACGACCGCCTGTGCGGGAATGACGAAAAGCGCCAAATACTGGTTACCACCCAGCCAACCGAATCCCCAAAGCTATCCGGATATCCGCCCCCACGACATCAACCACCTCCTGTATTTACCCCTTCATGTTCTTCATGCTCTTCATGGTTAATGCTTTTATCAACCCTTACTGCGCCCCACACCCATCCCGATCAGGCCACCAACCCTCTCAGCAACCCCGCCTGAAAACTGAAAACCATGTCTCGCGTTATAATCCCGAGCCAAACCAACAACCCCGGACCCAAAATGCACCTCCCCATCGATATCGACACCGTCAAAGGCTTCCTCGCGCCCGAGGAAGGCGAAGCGCTGTATCAGCTCGCCCGCGACACCGCCGCGCTTGGCCCGGCGCTGGAAATCGGCAGCTACTGCGGCAAATCCACGCTGTACCTGGCCGCCGGAGCGGCCGAACAGGGCGGCCTGGTCTATGCGGTGGACCACCACCAGGGCTCGGAAGAACACCAGCCGGGCGAGGAATACCACGACCAGGCGCTCTACCGTGACGAGGATGGCGTGATGGACAGCTTCACCGAATTCCGCCGCACGCTGCGCCGCGCCGGGCTGGAACAGCATGTGGTGCCGATTGTGGCGCCCTCGGCGCGGGCCGCTCGCCACTGGCAGACACCACTGGGGTTGGTATTCATTGACGGGGGGCACAGCGAAGCCGCCGCGCAGACGGATTACCGCGCCTGGGCGCCACAGGTAGCGCCGGGCGGGGTGCTGGCCATTCATGATATTTTCCCGGACCCGGCCGACGGGGGCCAGGCGCCGTATAACATCTACCAGCGGGCGCTGGCCTCGGGGCTGTTTGAGGCATCAGCCATGGTCGGCACCCTGGGATGTCTGCGCCGCCTCGATCTCTGATTCACCAGCAAAAAGATGCCAGGCAGGTGTGTGACGAGTCAGCGCATCGGCAGCCATCAATACCGCAGCGGCCGTCCAGGTGGTTTTTTCCACCGGCCACACCACTCCTTCGGGGAAAGTCATCCCGGCCCAGTAGGCACCGTCACTGTCGCGCTGTTCATGGACCCAGCTGAAAAGCTGCATGGCGCGGGTACGCTGGCCGGCGGCCAGCAGTGACATGACCAGCTCACAGCTCTCGGCTACGGTCATCCATGGCTGGTCGGAGACACAACGACAACCCACCCCGTGCTCCACAAATTCATCCCAGCGCCGGGCAAGACGCTGCTCGGCAGCCAGCCCGGTGACCACCCCGCTCAGCACGGGATAAAACCAATCCATTGAAAAACGCGCCTTGCTCTCCCAGGTGCGGTCAAAGCGCTGGGGATGATAGCGCACGGTTTGCTCCAGGCGGGCGCGCGCACGGATCCAGGCCGAGCGCTCATGGCCCAGCACCGCAGCAATTTCCAGGGCGCAGGACAGGCTCTTGCAAATGGAGCTGCAACCGGTGACCAGGGCATCCTGATGGGCTACGCCATCATGATCCACCGCCCACCAGATCTCACCGGTGGGCGCCTGGTAGCGCAACACAAAACCGATAGCCGCTTCCACGCACGGCCACATATCCTCAAGGAAACCCTGATCCCGGCTCACCAGATAGTGATGCCACACCCCCACCGCCACATAGGCGCAGAAGTTGGTCTCGCGGTGATCATCACGGCAGGGGCGGCTGTTTTCGTAACGCGCCCACCAGCTGCCGTCGTCGAGCTGGTGAGCACGCAACCATTCGTAGGCGAGCGCGGCCTCATCCAGACGTCCACCAATGCTCAGTCCCATGGCAGACTCAACATGGTCCCAGGGGTCCAGGTGCCGGCCTTCCTCCCAGGCAATGCCGCCGTCAGCGGTCTGCACCGAAGCGATGTAGTCCACCGTAGGACCAAAAAAATCGCGGGCGAAACCGCCGGGTGAAAAATAGAGCTTTTCCATCAATCAATCCATCAGACGCGAGTGGCGGCAAGGTCATCGTTCTTGCGGAAATACATCACCACGCTTTTGCCCACAAGCGGGTTGAGCAAGCGCTCCAGGCGCTGCGTAAACCACGGTTTGTGCATAATATCCCAGACCAGCAGGCGATGATAAAGCGCGACCAGGCGCGAGCGCTCGTGACTATGCCAGAACAGGCAGCGCAACCACCAGTAAGGCGAATGCAGGGCATGCGCCCAGTGCCGGCCACGAAACTCATGACCGCGCGCCTCGATATCGGCGCGCAGGCGCCGGGCCCGGAAAATGCGCACATGGCCGCCTTCCTGGTGCTGGTACTCACGACTCAGGCGCCAGCAGATCCATTCCGGCCAGGTGCGCGGCACACTCACCGCCAGCAGCCCGCCGGGTTTGAGCACACGGGTGATTTCATCCAGCGCCGAATAATAGTCAGGAATATGCTCCAGGACTTCCGAACAAATCACGCGATCCAGGCTGTTGTCGGCAAAAGGCAGTTTCAGCGCGTTGCCACACATCACCCCCCAGTGCTCGCCTTCCTGGCGCGCGCCTTCGTTATCGGCGACAAAAGTTGCGCGGGTCTTGCGCGCATCCTCGAAACCCAGGTCCAGTCCCAGCGACACGCCTTCAGGGTTCAACATCCAGGCGGTGAGTACATGCCGGCCCTCGCCGCAGCCAAGATCCAGCAGCGTTTGACCCGGGGCAAGCGCGAGGCGCTCAAATTCAACCGTCAACATTGCCCATTGCCTTATGGTAGGTGGCGACCACCCCTTCGGCCACGCGCTGCCAGTCAAAGTGCTGTTCGATGCGCTCACGCCCCGCCTCACCCAGCGCCCGCCGTCGGGCCGGATCGTCGAGCAAAGCGCCGATGGCGCCGGCCAGCGCCCGGTCATCCCCCGGCGACACCAGCACCCCGGCGTCGCCCACGACTTCAGGCAAAGCGCCACCGGTGGTCGAGACTACGGGCGTGCCACAAGCCATGGCTTCGCCCGCCGGCAGGCCAAAGCCCTCGTACAGCGAGGGCACCACGGCAATCTCCGCGCGGTTGTATTCGCACACCAGCTCGTCATTGCTAAGCCCGCTGACAAAGCGCACCCGCTCATCCAGCTTCAGGCGCCGGATCAGCCGTGCGGTGCGGCTGCCGTTGGCCAGCTGCCCCACCACCACCAGCGAGACATCCTCGCGCTCCCGCACCAGCCGGGCGAGGGCCTTGAGCAGATAATTCAGCCCCTTGAGCGGGGCCTCGGCACTGGCGGTGGCGACCAGCCGGCCGGACTCGCGGCGCACTTCGCCCAAGGGCCTGAACAAACTGGTATCGATACCGTTGTGCAGTACTTCCATGGTGGTCGCCGGACGGCCAAAATCCCGCTCGATATCCCGGCGCGCCTGATCTGACACTGTCACCACGTGTTCAAGACGGCGCACGACTTTTTCCTGCATGCGCAGAAAACTGTACCAGCGCCGGGTTAAAAACTTCAGAGTACGGGTTTTCGCCGCGTTGACGGCAATGTCCCGATCAATAGTAATGGGATGATGCACGGTCGCCACCACCGGCAGCCCCAGCCGGCGCTCGATGGCCAACAGGCTGTAACACAGGGTCTGGTTATCGTGAATCACATCGTATTCACCGCGGTGGGCGCGCAGATAGCGGTACGCACGCACGCCAAAGGTATAGGGCTCGGGAAACCCCCCGCTGAGCACACTGAGATATTCGTACAGTTCCAGCGGCTTGAGCAGCCGGCGATCGAAAATGGCGCTGAAGCGCCGGTCATGCGAGTACATATCCAGACTGGGCAGGCGGATCAAGCGTACACGCGGGTCAAGCTCGGGATAAGGTGGACCGGAGAGCACATCCACGCTGTGGCCCAGCTCCACCAGCGCCTTGCTCAAATAGTGCAGGTAAATGCCCTGGCCGCCGCAATGCGGCTTGCTGCGATAACCGAGCAGGCATACGCGCAGGGGATGCTCGCCAATCACCCGCAACCGCGGCTTTCGGCCCGAGGCCAGGCTCTCCGTGTCCAGCGCGGCCGGTACGCTACTCATCTGGCTGGTCTGCTCCACTTCTGACCCGGCACAAACCACAGGATTGCAGCAACATGAATGACTTGCCGGGAAATATACAGCCCTGGCGGGCGCGGCGCATATCGTGGCATTGCCGCGCCTGTGGCGCAAGCAATACAGCCCGTAAGGAAACGCTGATTCATTCGTCGTGCCTCAGGCTTTACCAGCGCTCCGGTATCAAGGCGCGACCTTTGCAGGCGTATCGGGAATACGTCAAAAAGTCGCAACGCCGAGACCGGAGCGCGGGCTGTGCCCCGAAGGGCGGGTCCTGCGGTGTCCATCTGCGGCGCTGCCGTGCTTGCAAAGGCAACCAGCATTCGGCTGCGCAAGGCGCCTTGCATATGAACGCCGCAGGGCCCGCTGAGACGTGACGAATGAATCAGCGTTTCCTTAATGACTATGGCCATGCTCGTGGCCGTGGTCATGGCCATGACCGTGACCGTGACCATGTCCGGGACTGCGATCAAGATCCGGACCATGGCTGTGGAATCCCTCCGTATTCAGAATCCCCTCTTCAAGAATACGGCGTACCGCCACATCTTCCGTCTCCCGACGCAAACGCTGCACGCGCGGGTCATCCATCCCCAGGCGCAATACCAGCAGCCCTGCCGCATAATTGCGCGCGGCCGCAACCCCGGCCTGTTCCGCCAGACGCACCAGCCGCCCCGCAATATCATCGTCTCTCGCCGTGATGGTCTGCATTGCGGCACTGCGCAGGATGGCCTCCTCACTGTCATAGGCCTGCTCAAGCCAGTCCAGCGCGGCTGACGCATCATGGAAATCGGCCTGATCGGCCAGTGCTCTGATGGCCACCCGACGTACACCGGGATGAGGATCGGCCGTGGCCATGGCGCCGATTCTCGCCAGCGCAGCCGCATCCGGCATCAGTCCCAGCACACGCACAGCACCGGCGCGCTCCGCTGGTGATTCGAGGTGACTTGCTGCAAGCATATTCTCCAGTTCAGGCGCATCACCGAGCTGTGTCCGGGCTTGCAGCACCCGGCTGCGGGTCACCACATCATCCGCCTCAACGGGCTGAAGATACTCCAGCGCCGGGGACAAATGCCACGCCGCCAACTGCAGGGCCAGCACCCCCCTGGCGGGCAGGCTTCCCTGCATAATGGCAGCGACATGCTCCCATTCATCCGGACCCAGGGATGCCGGTGACGACACCCGGGCCAGTTCCGCCAGCCCGGCGCGCGCCAGCCGGGCATCACCGCTGGCAAGTAACGCCAGTGCCGCGGCCCGCGTCTGCGCGGAGGGCGCGGCATCCCCATACGCCAGCCACGCGGCCAGCGCGGCAGCGGCATCGGGGTCGAGCCCGGCGTAGAGACCATCACCGTTAGCCGCGGAAACGTAATAATTCCCCTCGGGCAGGTGATTGCGCAGATAAGAATAGCCCGGGGCGGGATCCAGCGCCGCTACCAGCAAAGTCCCGGCCGGGGGCAGCATCTGGCGGCGCAGCGCGCCACGCAGATCAACAATGCCGATACTGCGCTGATCCAGCGGTGGCCAGGCCTGTTTCACTTCAATTCGGGCCAGTTGCAAGGCGCCGTCATCAAAGCTTTCACGCGCGCTTACCTGACCATGCACCACAACTGCAGCGCCTGCCAGTCGCTTGCGCAACAGGGGGGCACTGGTGATCAAGGCCGGGCGCGACAGGGCCGTCGCCCAGGACGCATTGACAGCCTCGCCGCCACCCACCGCGGGTTCGCCGGCGGATACCGAAGCGGCAACACTCACCAGCACTGCCAGGGACAGAGCATGGCACAGCACTCTGCCCCAACTGCCTGTGGACGTATCAGTCACAGCTGCCCAGCAACACACCCGGCGGTGACCAGCCGCCACCGAGCACGTCAATAAACAGCGGATTACTGATCGCCGTCGCCATGATGCCGCCCTGGCCAACATTGGAGCCGCTCAGATCAGCCAGGGTGTCATTGCCATTGCGTGACAGGGAATTGGGTTCTACCGGGAACAGCGGCTCTGAAGTCCCGTCAACGCCCTCGACCTTGACCACCACCCAGGTGTCCTGGGCCAGCACACCGAGATCCAGCGTGGCGCTGGCGGTCAGAACCCCATTGTTCTCTTCAACGGTGAAGTCATCACCGGCCACCATCACCTCGTCCGGACACACGGTATAGCGGGGCGGCTCGCTGCTCTTTTCCTCGGGGGCATTGTTGATATAGAAGTTGATGCGATGGAACTCGGCCCACGCCGGACTGGTGACATTGACATGCACCTGGGCTGTGTTGTCCAGGCCGGTTGCCACCTCCAGCGGGTGCTCAAGCGAAAGCCCGGCCACGCCTTCAGTAGTTTGCACTGTGACATCAATAAAAGGCGCGTTGGTGACAAACACCCGCCCGGCGCGCACATTATCGGCCAGGGCCTGGGCGTGGTCGGTCAACTGACCCGGATCCTCAACCTCGCTGGCCACCATGGAGCGGGTGGCCATGGAAGTCATGCGCAGCACGTGGGTGTCGGAGCTGGCCACGGCGGTACGCACAATGCCCTGATTGATGAGGTTGAACCAGTCGGCCATGTTTTCATCCATGGTGGTCCCCAGACCACCCCGGCTGTTGACACCAATCCAGATTTCCAGCGCATCAAAGGCATCGGTGAACAACTGGCCATCCAGGGCCGGATCCAGACGGCGGTCTTCGGGGGGCACTGTAGAGACAGGCCCGCCATCGGCGGCAGTATCCACCCCCAGACCCACTTCGCTGAAGAAGCTGTTGATGTGATTGATCTGCACCACCGGTGAGAAAGCCGGGTCATCCTTGGCTGCCGTAATCAATGCTTCCGGAGACATCAGGAAATTACCCAGCGCCGGGAACCGTTCACCGGCGGGTACATCACGCCAGCCCCAGTCGGTGGAGCCCCCGGAAGGAATATCCGGATTGATATAACGCGGCCAGGCGTTGAAATGACCGTAATCCGGCGTGGTCAACTCAGCGCTGGGGGCGGTGCCAATCAGATGGCCCACCCCGGCGGCCTGGATATCAGGCGCGAAGTTGGTCTGGATGCCGTGATCCGATGGCGTGAAGAAATCCAGACCCTCGGCGAGAAAAGCCGCCAGTCGATCCGCCCGCGTAATCCGCGAATCCAGGCTTTCAATACTGTGCACATGAAAATCAGCCGAGATGAAACCGGGCGTATCCACCACCCGCTCAATGGTGGCTGCAACCTCGGTGGGTTCACCGGGCGCGATAGTCACCGGCTGACGGAAAGCGGAATAACGCCCGCCACGCGAGACCACCAGCTCATAATCCCCCGGCACCACCTTGCGCGCCGGCAATATGCCGTCGGCATCGGCGAAATCCACAAAAACAATTCCAAAGGGCAAGGGGTCACGGGCAAACTGGTCGAAAAACAGACCCGCGCGGGAGACGATTTCTCCCGGCGCACCCAGAGTTGCGAGCAGATCAAGTTCATTGGCTTCCGGTTTGGTCTCATCCAGCCCCACCAACTGAACCTTGGCCGGTACCGGTTGCCCGTCGCCGTCAACCACTGTCACCGCCAGCTGGCCAGCCTCAGGCAGGCTGAAGTCACGCACAACGGCAGTGTCGGCACTGACTGTAACCGCGCTGGTGTCGGTCGAACCGGCACCGTGTCCCTGTTTATATACCCGAACCTCATATTCGCCCACAGGCACTTCGAGCTCATAGCGGCCATTGGCATCCGTGCGATCCTGGCTGACCATGTCATAATCCGGCGCAGGCATTTCGGTCCCGGCAACATCAGGCCCCGCTTCACCCGGGCGCACCAGCGAAACCAGCGCCCCCTGGACCGGCTCACCATTGCTCAGCACCTGCCCGC
>PWYF01000026.1 GCA_003567955.1 Thiotrichales bacterium | reverse complement strand
TAAGTTTTGCTTCAAGTTACAGATCCTGGCCGGGTTATCATGGATGGGTTTTGTCGCCCATTCAGGCTCATGAACGAATTGCTGACAGACCTGCGCTCGATGCTGAAATCGCTTGATGCGAGCTGCCAGGCGCGTGCGCGCGAGCTGCACGCGGCCGGTGCGGTCACGGACTGTCGCACCGGTCGGCTGGATCAGATGCTGGTGATTTCGGGCCTGGTGGCCGATGGCGAGGACAAGCCGTTCAGCGTGTATGCCACCATCGAGGATGACGAGCTGTCCGGTGACTGCAATTGTTCGGCCGGGGGCGATTGTGAGCATGTGGGGGCGGTCCTGCTGGCGGCAGCCGGCGGGGAGCGCATTCGAACGCCTGCACGCACGGCGACGGCCGGCCCGGGCGTATCTCCTCAGCAGATGGTGTATCTACTGAGGCTGTCCGAGGACGGCACGGATCTCAATGTCTGTCCGGCGCGCGCCTCGCAGGCTGGGGGCAGCCGGGTGGTGACGCCTTATGCGCTGTCGCGTCTGGCCGAATCCCGCCAGCCCGACTATATCGGCGATGAGGACCTGGCCATCTTGCATGACCTGTCCGATCGCATGGCTTCGCTGGAGGATCTGGTCTGGTATCCGCTGGGCCCGAACGCGCGCGGCCTGGTGCAGGCCATGATCGAAACCGGTCGCTGTTTCTGGAACGACATCAACGGCGCCAAGCTGTCCATGGCCGAACCATTGCCGGCGCGGGTGGAGTGGGAAATGCTGCCCAGCGGGCACCAGCGCCTGGTCATGGTCGCCGAAGATGATTCGAACACCCTCAATCTGCCCTTGTTGCCGCCGTGGCGGGTCAACCCGAAAACCGGTCGTTGCCGCATGCTGACCAGCAAGGCCGATGATGCCCTGCTGAGCGAATTGATGGCCCGCGGGCCGGTGGCGCCCGATGAAGTGGACGAGGTGATCGCTCGCCTCAATGAGAACGCGCCGGCCCTGGCCCGCCCGCGAGAGCTTGCGCTGGAGCCGGCCGGTGCGGTGCGGCCCGTCCCGCGACTCGAGCTTCGCAATGTCGAGGTCGGCAGTGGGCAGGGCTTTGAGACCGTACCGGCGGCGCGCCTGAGTTTTCTCTACGGCGACATCGAGATGGAGTGGGACGAGGAGTATCACTCGCGCCTGGTCGATGAGCACACCGTGGTGATGGTCAAGCGCGATACCGCTTTCGAGGATGCCTGCACGAGTCAGCTGGAATCACATCGGCTGTGCCCGCTGCACAGCGGTGGTGGGCGGGATTATCGTCCCGGCGAGGGCGGGTTGTGGGTGACCCGCAATCGCCGCCAGACCCGCTCGGCCTGGATCGATTTTCAGCAGGCTTTGAAGGATTTGCTGAAGCGGGGTTGGCGGGTCGACTACAGCGATGACTTCTGCCTGCACCTGGTCGAGCCCGAGGACTGGTACGGTGATCTGAGTGCGTGCGCTGGTGGCATGGATCAGTTCGAGCTCGACCTGGGGGTTGTCTGGAACGGTTCGCGCCATTCCCTGCTCAGGTCGCTGCTGGACTGGCTGGAACAAACCCCGGAGCCGATGCTGCGCCTGTTGCTGGAAGACAATTTCCCGCACACCGATATCGCCATGGCGCTGGATGAGCGGCGCGTGGTGCTGATGCCGGCCTCGCGCCTGGCTGCCGCCCTGCGTGCCCTGGCCGACCTGTTCGATGAAATTCCCGGTCTGAAGAATGATCGCCTCAGACTGCCGCGCGGGCGCCTGGCCGAATTGTCCGAGGCCGGGTCGGCCTGGCGAATCGGCGGTGATCCGGAACTGGTCGAGTTGACCGAGCGCCTGGCCGGTTTCGAGCGCATCGAGCCGCTGGAACCGCCCGAGGACATGCAGGCCGAGTTGCGCGCGTATCAGAAGTTCGGGCTGGGCTGGTTGCAGTTTCTGCGTGAGTTCGGTTTCGGCGGCATCCTGGCCGATGACATGGGGCTGGGCAAGACCATCCAGACCCTGGCCCATGTGCTGGCCGAAAAGCGCGCCGGCCGACTGGACCGACCCTGCCTGGTGGTGGCCCCGACCAGCCTGATGTTCAACTGGCGCGCCGAGGCCAGACGTTTCGCGCCGGATTTGAAGGTCCTGTTGCTGCACGGCCCGCAGCGCAAGGGGCTGTTTCAGTGGATCGACAAGAGCGATCTGGTGTTGACCACTTATCCCTTGTTGCCGCGCGATATCGACGCGCTGTCGGCGCACCGTTTTCATCTGCTGATACTTGACGAGGCCCAGGCGATCAAGAACCCGCGCACCCGGGTCGGGCGTATCGTGCGCGATCTCAAGGCCAGGCATCGACTGTGCCTGACCGGCACGCCGCTGGAGAACCACCTGGGCGAATTGTGGAGCCTGTTTGATTTCCTGATGCCCGGCATGCTGGGCTCGCAGGCGCGCTTCCGCCGCCAGTTCCAGGGGCCGGTCGAGCGTGAGGACGATGCCGAGCGCAAGGCCATCCTGGCCCGGCGCATCCGGCCGTTTTTCCTGCGCCGGACCAAGGCCGAGGTCGCGCCTGAGCTGCCGGAGAAGACCGAGATCGTGCGCGCCGTGGCGTTCGAGAGCGAGCAGTTGCGCCTTTACGAACGAGTCCGGGTGGCCCTGCATGACAAGATCCGGCGGGCCTTACAGCAACAGGGCATCGAGCGCAGTCGTATCGTGGTGCTCGATGCGTTGCTCAGGCTTCGCCAGATCTGCTGTGACCCGCGCCTTTTGAAAAACGTCGAGGGCGCGGCGGATGCCGGTTCGGCCAAGCTCGAGTTGCTGATGGATCTGCTGCCGGATCTGATCGAGGAGGGCCGGCGGGTGCTGGTGTTTTCCCAGTTTGTCGGCATGCTCGACCTGATCGAGCAAGAGGTAAAAAAACACGGCATCGACTTCACCCGACTGGATGGCAAGACCCGCGACCGGCAGAAGGTAGTTGAGCGTTTTCAGTCCGGTTGCGTGCCGCTGTTTCTGATCAGCTTGAAGGCCGGGGGCGTGGGCCTGAACCTGACCGCGGCCGATACCGTGATTCATTATGATCCATGGTGGAACCCGGCGGTCGAGGACCAGGCCACCGACCGCGCCCACCGCATCGGCCAGGACCAGAAGGTGTTTGTTTACAAGCTGCTGACCGAAAACACCATCGAGGAAAAAGTCTTCGAAATGCAGCAGTCCAAGCGCGGACTGGTCGAGGCCATGCTCGGTGGCGGGGGCGCGGCCGCGCTCAGCCCCGAAGACCTCGACGCCCTGTTCGAGCCGCTGGCCTGATGAAGACTTCCCGCATCCAGGCCCTGGTCGATGAATTGCTGGCCCGCGACCAGTGCTACCGGCCGATCGAATTGCTGGTCGCCAGCAAGCGCCTGGACCCGGCCGGTCGGCAGCGCTGGGAGGCCGGTGAAGTCGCGTTTCTGGAAGATTTGCTGGCCGGCAATCCGGCGCGCAGTAGCGACATGTTGCGCCAGGCGGCACAGTGGGCGCGCAAGCTGGGGCTGGATGGCCAGGTCGAGGCATCGTCCGGCAGTCAGGGACGCCTGTTTCGAAACCCCAATGATGATCACCTGGCGCGCACGGTGTTCCATCGCCGCCAGGTCAGTCCACAGGCCGACCTGTTTCTGGACAGCGGATTTGCCGCCGCGCGCGGACGACTGGCGCGCAGCCTTATGGAAGGTGACCGGGCCGGGGCCGAAACCCACCTGGCCGAAATGGCCCGGGCCGAGCCGACCAACGCCTTGCAGGCCGATGCCGAACAACTGACCGGTGCGCTGAGCTGGCTGGAGGGGTCGCCGGGAGATGCAAAGGCCTGGTATCAGCGGCTGTCCGAAGATCTGCAGCCGCGCGCACGGCGCTTTCTGGGTCCGAACCAGGCCGGGCCGTACCTCGATCGGTTCCGGTCTCACCTGGCCGCCCATCTGGATGGCTCGGTCTTTGACCCCGACCATCCCGCACTTCATCCTGCCTCGCTGGCGGCCGAGTCAGGGGACTGGGGCACGGTGCTGGAGGCAGTCAGAGCCGTGGACCGGGCCTTTGAATACGCCCACCTGATGGAACTGAGCGCCACTGCCGGGTTGAAATCGGATCAGCGCGAGATCGGCCTGAACGCCCTGTGCCAACTTTGCTGGCGCCATCCGCGTGCGGCCGAGACGTGGCTGGAGCGCAGCGACGATGCCGAAATTGCCGAGCGCATCACCCGATTTTGGGACCTTGACGAGCTCTTGGCCATCGAGCTGTTCCCGGCCTGGTTGATTTCAATTGGCTTTCCCCTGCCGGAGGTGGACTCCGAAACCGTTCCCGACATGCCTGAGGCGCAGGCGCTGGCCATGGCCCGGCATCTTCGCCGGCAGCCGGGTGATGCCGAAACGCGGAGATGGTTCAAGGAGAATGTTTCCGATCTGTTCGAGGTTTGGCTGCGGCGTTGAGGGATGCGCATGTTGAAACCGCGTTCACATTTGAAACGCCGTCCGTCGGCCACGTAGGGCCGACCTACAAAACCACGGCAGTGCCTGTCGAATTCGTGTCGATGTTTGAATTCTCGTCCGTCGGGGACGTAGCCCCGACCTACAAAAGCAATGATCCACGTATTTCGTAGGTCGGCCCAGCGCAGGTTGGAGAGCGGGTGCGGTTTGCCGAAGGCAAGAAGCGCCCGCTCGCAAACCGCCCGCGCGTGCGGCCGACGGACAACGTTGGTGCAACCCCCACCAATTCATTGGCGTGTCCAAGATTGACCCCTGCACCGAGCTCCAGAACAACCTGGAATTTCCCCCTGACGATGCATTGGTGCGTCTGGGTAAAATGCCGCCATGAACGAATTGATTGATTTCCTGAGTCGGCTGATCTACCCGCTGGGCACGGCGACAACATTGCTTGGAATCGGGCTGCTGGCGCAATTGCTGCGCTGGCGACGGGTCGGGGTGGTGCTGGTGGTGACCGGTTTCGTCTGGCTGTGGGTCTTTTCAACGCCGGTGGTGTCGAACTGGTTGCAATGGACGCTGGAACGCGAATACCGGGACTTGCCGGCGGAGATGGTGCGCGATGCCGATGCCATCGTGGTGCTGGGCGGGGCACTTTCCCATCGCGCGTTTCGCTCCTACCCGGACCTGAGCGGTTCGGCGGACCGCTACTGGCACGGAGCCCGGTTGTTTCATGCCGGGCGAGGCGAGCTGCTGATCCTGTCCGGCGGGCGCATGCCGTGGCGCGGTCCCGGCTTGACTGAAGCCGAGTCCGGGGCAATGTTTTTGCGCGATCTTGGTGTGCCGGATGAGGCGATGTTGCTCGACAAGGCCGCCCTGACGACACGCGAAAACGCCGTCAATATCGCCGCCATGCTGGCCGAGGAGGGCATCGAGGATTTCCTGCTGGTCACCTCGGCCACTCACATGCGCCGATCAATGGGCACGTTTCGGGTGATGGGTTTGCATCCGGTGCCGGTGGCCACCGATTTTCAGGCCACTCCGAATCGGCGGCTTCGTCCGGCTCATTTTGTTCCCGGCAGCCAGGCGCTGGCCGGCAGCACTCGGGCGGTGCATGAGTATGTGGGGATGGGGGTTTATCGGGTTAGGGGGTGGTTTTGATGAGAGCGGTAAAAGGTGAAAGGTGAAAGGGTTAATGGGCTAAGGGGCTAAGGGGTTAAGGGGCTAAGGTAAGAAAGGCTCAAGGTTCAAGGCACAAGGTTGAAGGAAAGGGAATTGAGGGGGCGGGGTTATGGGGAGGGTGGGTGATTGGGGGTGTCGTGTATACTGTGTATATACATTTTGCGATGGGTGTAAGGTTGTGGTTGTCAGGCGAGCGGTGGATCAGAAGTTTGAGGGCCGGATTCAGGCTTGGGGTAATAGCATGGGGTTGCGCATTACCCGGCCGGTCGGTGAGTTGGCGGGGCTGGATAAAGGAGATGCGGTCACGCTCGAGGTGACTGAGGAGGGTTTGCTGATTCGTAGAAAGTCGCCTGAGCCTCGTGCCTGGACTGAGGAAGAATTGCTGGCCGGCTTGTCACCTCACCAGGCGCATGCCGATGAGCTGCCTGAATTGTTGCCGCCGGAGCAGGCGGACTGATGGTTGGCCGTTATGTTCCGGATCGCGCCGAGATTGTGTGGCTGGATTTCGAGCCGACGCGGGGTCGTGAGATTGGAAAGTACAGGCCGGCATTTGTGTTATCGAGCGCATCTTACAACAAGCTGACTGGACTGTTGATTTGCTGTCCGGTTAGCACCAGCATCCGCGGCGGGCCGACCGAAGTTCCGGTGCAATCACTGGATGAGCCCAGTGTGGTCGTCACCAACCTGATTCATACGCTGGACTGGCGAGAGCGCAAGGCCAAGAAGGCTGCAGGTGCTGACTCAAAGCTCCAGGCCGAGGTGCTCAATCGGGTCTTGCCATTGATTGGGGCATGAATGAAGCTTGTTCTTTTCCAGATGTTTTGCATACCGGCCGGCGCCGGTGATTGATCAATGCGAGTTTGAGCACAGGATGGATCGGAACTGGATGTGGGCCTGGCGTTGGCTGGCCGGGTTGGCCTTGCTGGCGGTGTTGATCGGGTCGCTGGCGCCGGGGCATGTGACGGTGGTGCCGTTCGATCTTCCGGATCAGAAGCATTTTCTCGCCTACGCGGTGTTGGGATTTCTGTTTGTCATGGCGTTTCAGGCCAACTGGTGGCAGGCCTTGCTGGTGGTGCTGGGGCTGGCGTTGATCGGCTTCGGGGTGGAGCTGGCGCAGGATGTGATTCCGAAGCGGTATTTTCGGTGGGTGGATGTTTGGGCGAATGCTCAGGGGGCGAGCGTGGGAGGGGTGGTTGGGTGGTTTGTTTGTTGGTTGGGGAGGGGTGAAGCGGCTAAGGGGTGAAGGGTTCGGGGAAAGGTTCAAGGTTCAAGGCGCAAGAAATTCCAGATAGTTCCGTCTCCCGACCTCCGACTTCCGACCTCCGACCTCCGTCCCCTACGGACAACGTCAAAACTTCCCCACTGGGCGGAAGTCGGTTTCAGATTTCGGGGGTGGGTGGGTTTTCCCAGTATTCTCGCCACAGCGCATACCCGACACACATGTTGATAACCAGCTTGGCCTGTTTGGACGGGTTGGTTTCCTTGAGCGCCTGTTCGATGAATTCGGACTTGACGTAGTGCTGCCAGGCGCGGTTGCGGTTGAATAGCAGGTCGTGGATGTTGTCGCGGTGCTGATTGAAGCCGGCATCGTAAAAGCTGCCTAATAGGCCGGTACGCGGCTTCAGACGCAACCGCTCGGGCATTCTGCCCTTCATCGCTTCACGCATCACCCATTTCGGGTACCCGTACCTGTGGCTCAAGGATGCGGGCATTTGCAGCATAAGGCGGATGAGGGCTTCACTCTTGAAGGGATCCCGCCGTTCGATGCCAAAGCGATTGGCGAAATCATTTTCATGAGCCAGGCCAAAAGCCATGTTCGCCCCCAGCAACTCCCTGGCTCTGGCCGGCAGATGATAATCCGTCGCCTCCGGTGGCCAATCCGGATCATCATTAGAGTCGAGATATTTCAGTGTGTTATCGGTCAACCAGGGCGATGACTGGGGCGTGGTACGAATTTTTCGGATCAATTGACCCAGTGGGGCTCTGAATGCCGGATCACGCCACAGCCTGGTCAGCCCGGTATGGCGTACGATGCGCCCGATGGTCGAGAAAAGCTCGCGGTAGTCACCTCGCTGCCAGGGATCGCTGAGCAGGTACTCGCGCGGCCAATAGATGCGGTCACCGACATGGCCGTTGAGTATGACTTCAGCCCCGGCGGCTGCCGCCAGCCGGTAGCAACTGAGAACCAGTTCCCGAAAGCTGTTGTAGACCGGCAGCTCCGGGCTGATCATTTCAGGTGAAAGGTTTCTGAAAGGCAGCATCTCGTCCCCTGAAAAGCTTTTCAGTTCGCAGCCGAGATATTCTGCCAGGCGCCGGATGGGTCTGGATTCGTCGGCTTCGGGATAGGCCTTCAGGAACCAGCTGGTCGGAACCAGGGAGCGGTTAAGCTGATTCAAGCGATCACTGGCCATCACGGTCATCGGGCCCGAATCCAGTCCACCGGACAGCATGCTGGCTACGGGACCACGTGCCCCCAGGCTGGTGGCAACCGAATACTCCAGCGTCTCACTGAAGCGTTGCATCCAGTCATGTGTCGAAAGGCGGCCTATCGGTTCGCCAAAGTCAAAAGGCGACCTTTCCAGGGAAATTACACCGTCTTTCCAAGTGAGTGTTTCGCCCGGGCGCAACTCGTTGACCCCTTCAAACACCGTGACTCCAGGTTCTGGGACCTTGTTGGTCCCCAGGAGCCTGGCGATGAAGTGCCGGTTTTCCTGAGCCGGCCCCGCCTGATTCTCCGGCAGCAACTCGCTGGCTCGGGTGCTCAATGCAAGGCGCTGGTTCCGCATGGACCAGCAAATCCGCCTTCCACCAAGACGGTCGCGCAAGGCGATCACACGTGGACTGCCGTGATCTATGATTACGATCACGAAATTCCCGTCAAGCGCTTGCAGCGCCCCAACGCCGTAACGGCGGTATTGCCGCGCCATGAAATGAAGCGGATCAGTAGTGCCGGAATGGTCAATGTAGCCATCCAGACCGACCTGCAGTGTATGTTCTGAGGGTTGCTCGGCGGGAATTGTGGCCGCGATCGCTGGCGCCGTTGCACATAACTGCCCGTAACGGTAATTACGCGGACTGCTTTGCTCGGTCGAAAGTGGAAGGGTGGTGCGACCGAAAAGGGCTGGCGCGCATCCTTCCAGATAAATCAGTGACACTCGAGCGGCATCAGATCAGGGTTGATTGCCAACCGGTCAGGCCGGATAGTCAGTAATCGTATTCGTAGCCATAATCGCTATTGGAGTAGGTGCTTCCACCGAGTGGATTCTCGGCACCCGGCGCGCCGGAATCTTCCGCTCCCGGTGTGCCCCCCAGGGTGATGACGCTCAGGCCGTGGCAGCTGAACCTGGGGCACTCATAGGCCATTCGATGGACACTCACTTCACTGCGATTTGACGACCCACCCCTTGCTTTTCCTGATTTTTCAATCAATTGACGATTCCCCGGATTGATGCGTGTTCGAAGCGTTCGGATTGGCATTTCGTGCCAGTTTGACTCTGGCGAATGTGCAAACTGGCGCAAGTGTAGCACTGCTAAGGCGTTCCATGCAGTCGTGATCAGCTCAACACAACGTATTGGCGATCTTTTGACTGGACTGCAATTGGACCTGAAAAACGTGACAATTGTCAAGTAATTGGTTAGAATTTGCATTCCCCAAACTTCGGTGCACAGGCCACTGACGCATCGCCCGGAGCCGGTCTGGCCGGACGGAACGATGCACGACCGCGAGCGATGTCAACGCTTTGCGGCATTTTGACGTCGAATCACAAGGGGTTTTAAATATGAAGTCGATTTACCAGGCACAGTGCGACGCCGAAGTCATTCCTCCATCTAAACCGCGAAAAAGCCGGCTATTGGCCCTGCTGGGTGGTCTGGTCCTGCTGGTCGGTTCTACCGTGGCGGTGGCACAGTCGCCGACTGTGGAT
>PWYF01000108.1 GCA_003567955.1 Thiotrichales bacterium | reverse complement strand
GAGGAGGGGTCATGAAGGCGTTGACCTGGAATATTTTGCTGGCACTGGCCTGGGTGGCGCTGACCGGGACGTTTACGCTGGTCAATTTTCTTGTCGGTATGTTGCTGGCCTATCTGGTGCTTGGCTTCGCCCTGCGTGATACTGGTGTGTTTCACGGTTACCTGGAAAAAGTGCCCAAGGTGATCGGCTTTATACTGTTTTTCATCTGGGATCTGACCAAGTCCAATATGCGCGTGGCCTGGGAAGTGCTGACACCGAGCTTCAGGCGCATGCGGCCCGGAATCATCGGCGTGGAGCTGGAAGCCCGCACCGATGAGGCGATTACCATTCTAGCCAATCTCATCAGTGTGACGCCGGGCACCCTGAGTCTGGATGTGTCCAGTGATCGTCGTGTGCTCTATATCCACTGCATGTATCTGGATGACGTTGATGAAATGCGTGCCCAGATCAAGGATCTGGAACGCCGTGTAATCGAGATTTTCGAGCGATGAGTCTGATGTGGTCAACAGAAGGGGCAGGTCTGCTTGAGTGGGTCATCATCGCGGCGTTTGCGTTGATGTGTCTGTCGCTGGGGCTGGCCACGCTGAGGCTGTTACTGGGCCCGACCCTGGCTGACCGGGTAGTGGCGCTGGAGCTGATGGCTTCAATTACCGTGGGTATCATCGCGGTGTACACCATCAGTAGCGGCGTGTCGGATTTCCTCGATGTGGCGGTGGTGCTGGCCCTCACGGCTTTTCTTGCAGCTGTGGGGTTTGCCCGCTATCTGGAGAAACGGGGGCATGGGGATGACTGAGTGGATTGTAGCCGGGCTCTTGCTGTTGGGTGCCGGGCTCATGCTGGTGGCGGCACTGGGGCTGGTCCGCATGCCTGACTTGCTGTGCCGCATGCATGCCACGACCAAAGCGGGCGCCCTGGGTGGCGGGCTGATGGTGGCCGCGGTGGCGGTGTACTTCGATGACCCGGGTGTGGTTACGCGCGCCGTCGCGATTGTTATTTTCATTATTCTGACGGCGCCCGTGGCGGCCCATATTGTGGGGCGGGCCGCCTACTTTGTGGGGGTGGAGTTATGGTCCAATACCATACTCGATGAGCTCAAGGGGCGTTACGATGATGAGACGCACACCCTGCGCAGCTCGGATTCCCGCGACCAGGATTGATTTTCCGCCGGCGCTGCAAGCGCGGCCAGTCACACTCTCCCCTGGAGTAAGCATGGCATGAATGAAGTCACCGCCGAGCTTGATGCGCTGGTCGGGGAGGGCAAGACCCCGACCGGTTTCGAGCAGATTGATATGAACTTCAATCTGCGTATGCGGGCTTATATCGGTATCTGCATGCCCTCCATGTTTGCCCATATGGAGCGTCGGTTTTCCATGATGCAGCTGCGCCGGGACGGGATTGCCCCGGTCCTGTTTTACGTGGATTTCCACAATACCAATGCCCCGCTGGCCTTTGCCCGTTCGCTGCTTACCAACCACGAATTGAAGTTGCGGCGCAGCGCGGGAGAACGGGGCGACAGGCTGATTCTGGATTCGCTGACGCGTATTCGTGGCCGTCGCCAGGGCGGGGGCCGCGACAGCCTCGGCTATGACCCTGATGCCGATGAGCTCGTAGAGGCCGGCAGCGCTCATGTATTGCATGTGCTCACGCGCCCTGCGGCACCCCCGGTTGAACGCCGGGTCGTGGCGGTGCCTGAGGCGCTGCAGGGCTTGCGCGAACATGCCTGGACCGGGGATATGCCGAATATTGACAGTGTGCTGGCAGTGCCCGAAGGCTATGTCGAGGCGACGGGTGGGCCGGATTGTGACCGCGACGATATCTGGGGCTTGCCCAACACAGACATCAACCAGCACGTCAATGTGCTGGAATACCTCATGGGCATGGAGAACCAGACCAGTCGCCTGTTGAATGCGGCTTCACTGTCGCTCACCGCGCACCGGATCAGCCGTTGCCGGGTGCTGTTTCGCAAGCCCTTTTTCCCCGGCCAGCGGTTCATCCTGCAGGCCCGTCTGTTTTGCAATGGCGATCAGACTTTCGTCAGGGGCGGCTTTTACGGCCTTGACGGGGCAGGGCAGCCGGAAGCGCGTCCGCACGTGGCGGCATCAATCACGGGCGAACTGGTGGGTGCCGGGGCGTGAGTGAGCGTGGCGGGCCCCGGCTGGAAGTGCGTGATCTTGCTGTCTGGCGTGATGATCGCGAACTTTTTCATGGTCTCTCCTTTACGCTTGAGCCTGGCGCCATAGCGCACATTGAGGGGCCCAATGGTGCGGGCAAGACAACCCTGTTACGCCTGCTTTGCGGTCTGCTGCAACCGGCGGCCGGCGAAATACGCTGGGCCGGTCGGCCGATCACGGAGAACGCCGGCGATTATGCCCGGGCACGGGGCTATGTCGGCCATTCAGATGCCCTGAAGCTTGATCTGACGGCCAGCGAGAACCTGCAGGTCGCGGCAGCGCTGGCCGGGCGTTCGGCCGATGCCTCCGCGACGCAGGCGGCGCTGGATCATGCCGGCCTGCGTGGCTTTGAGGATGTGCCGGTGCGTCAGCTTTCGGCGGGCCAGCGCCGGCGTGCCTCGCTGGCGCGCCTGCAATTGCAGGGCGCGTTATTGTGGATTCTGGATGAGCCCCTGACGGCCCTGGATGTCAGTGGTCGGGCCTGGGTCGAGTCCACCGTTGCCGGCCACGCCGAGGCTGGCGGCATGGTGGTGTTGACCACGCACCAGCCCATGGCGCTGGCGCAGCGACGGACGGTTACCCGTATCGCGCTGGAGGTGGCGGCATGATGGCCTTTGTTGCGCTGTTGCGCCGTGATCTGCTGCTGGCTGTCCGGCGTCGCGGTGATCTGGCCAACCCGCTGATTTTCTTTGTCATGGTGACCAGTATTTTCCCGCTGGCGCTGGGCGGAGACCCGCGGCTGCTTGCCGCCGTGGCGCCGGGCGTGGTCTGGGTGGCGGCGTTGCTGGCGGCGTTGATGTCCATGGACGCCCTGTTTCGGGAAGATTTTGCCGACGGCAGTCTGGAACAAATGCTGCTCAGCCCGTGTCCACATAGTGTGCTTGTGGGTGCACGCGTGCTGGCGCACTGGCTGGTGGCGGGATTGCCCCTGGTATTACTCGCACCGCTGCTGGCGCTGCTGTTAAACTTGCCGGTCGAGGCCATGCCGGCTCTGCTTTTGAGCCTGTTGCTGGGCACCCCGGTGTTAAGCTTGGTGGGGGCGATCGGAGTGGCCCTGACCGTGGGGTTACGTCGGGGTGGGATGTTGCTGGCCCTGTTGATGTTGCCGCTGTATATCCCGGTGCTGATTTTTGGCGCGGGCGCGGTTGAGCACGCCGCCAGTGGTTTGCCCTGGACGGCACCGATTCTTTTTCTGGCCGCCATGCTGGCGCTGGCGGTGACCCTGGCGCCTCCGGCCGCTGCCGCGGCCTTGCGTATCACGATGGGTGAATGATGCTGCGTTACCTGCATGAATGGGGCTCTCCACCGGTATTTTATCAACGAGCCGGGCGCTGGCAGCGTGTGCTGTGGACCCTGGCTGCCCTGCTGATACTGGCCGGGCTGTGGGGCGGGCTGGTGCTGGCGCCTGCTGATTATGAGCAGGGTCAGGTCTATCGCATTATTTACATCCATGTGCCGGCGGCCTGGGTGGCCATGTTTGCCTATGTGGTGATGGCGGTAACAGGCGCCATCGGCCTGATCTGGCGACTCAAGGTGGCGGAGGTCATCACCAGTGCCGGCGCCCGCACAGGTGCCTCGTTCACCATTCTGGCACTGGCGACTGGCGCCATCTGGGGGCAGCCCACCTGGGGAACCTGGTGGGTTTGGGACGCCCGCCTGACTTCGGTGCTGGTATTGCTGTTTTTATATCTGGGCTTTATCGCGCTGGAAAATGCGATTGAAGACCGCCGCAACGCGGCGCGGGCCTGTGCCATTCTGGCTTTGGTGGGCCTGGTCAATATCCCGATCATTCATTTTTCAGTGTATTGGTGGAATACCCTGCACCAGGGGCCCACCGTGGCGCGACTGTCGGCGCCAGCAATCCATATCACTATGCTGGTGCCGCTGCTGCTGATGGCCCTGGGCAGCATGCTGTTCTATGCCGGCGCGCTGTTGTCATGGGGACGCGCCCTGATGCTGGAACGTGAACGCAGCAGTCGCTGGGCAGCTCGAGAGGCAGGTGTCTGATGGAAGCGATACAGGAATTTTTCTCCATGGGCGGGCGTGGTGTGTATGTCTGGAGCGCCTATGCTGTGTTTGCGGGCGTGATTGTTTTTAACGTACTGGCGCCGCTGTTGCGTCGTCGTCAGGCACTGCGGCTGGTAGCCCGCCAGCAGCGCCGACGTGAGACCCTGGCTGAACGGACCGGGGCAGCTTCCGGGAGGGTTCCAGACTGATGCATCCACAACGCAAGCGCCGCCTTTACGGTGTGCTGTTCATTGTGATCGGCGTGGGTATTGCCACCGCCCTGACGATGACGGCTTTTCGCGAAAATCTGCTGTTCTTTTTCAGCCCCTCGCAGATCGCCGCGGGCGAGGCACCTGTGGAGCGCACCTTCAGAGCCGGGGGGCTGGTGGTGGAAGACAGTGTGCGGCGTGAGCAGGACAGCACTGAGGTGTCATTCGAGCTGACCGACGGCGCCCACAGTGTGCGCGTGTTTTACGATGGCATCCTGCCCGATCTTTTTCGCGAGGGGCAGGGGATCGTGGCTATGGGGCAGCTGGGTCAGGACGGGGTGTTCCGGGCTTCGCAGGTGCTGGCGAAGCATGACGAGAACTACATGCCACCGGAAGTTGCCGAGGCCCTGAAGGCTGCGGGCAAAATGCCGCAGCACGAGATGAAGCAGTATCAGACGGACGGGTACTCGCGTGAGAACGACAGCGATTACGAAAGCGGTTACCGTCAATGATCCCCGAGCTTGGTAATCTGGCCCTTGCGCTTGCCCTGGCGGTGGCGGTCGTCTTGTCGGTGGTGCCGCTGGCCGGCGCCCTGCGGGGCAACCATGCCTGGATGGCGGTAGCGCACCCGGCCTCGGTGGTGATGCTGCTGCTGTTGATGCTGGCCTACGCCTGCCTCAGCTGGGCCTTTGTGGCGCATGATTTTTCCGTGCTGTACGTAGCCGGTAACTCGCATACCGAATTACCCCTGGTTTATCGTCTGACTGCCGTGTGGGGCGGGCATGAGGGCTCGTTGTTGTTGTGGCTGGTGATGCTGGGCGGCTGGACAGTCGCGGTGTCAGTATTCAGCCGCGCCCTGCCCGAGGTGTTTACTGCCCGGGTGCTGGCGGTACTGGGTATGGTCAGCCTGGGCTTTATTGCCTTTACCCTGTTTACCTCTAATCCTTTCGAGCGGTTGTTCCCCGCGCCGATGCAGGGGACTGACCTCAATCCGCTGTTGCAGGATCCCGGGATGATTATTCATCCACCCCTGTTGTATATGGGCTATGTCGGTTTTGCCGTGGCCTATGCCCTGGCCGTGGCCGCCCTGATCGGCGGCCGGCTGGATTCAGCCTGGGCGCGCTGGTCGCGCCCCTGGACCACCGCTGCCTGGCTGTTTCTTACCGCCGGGATTGCGCTGGGCAGCTGGTGGGCCTATTACGAGCTCGGCTGGGGCGGCTGGTGGTTCTGGGATCCGGTGGAAAATGCTTCTTTCCTGCCCTGGCTGGTAGGCACGGCATTGATTCATTCGCTGGCCGTGACCGAAAAGCGCGGCGCCTTCAAAATCTGGACGGTGTTGCTGGCGATTTCGGCCTTTGCGCTCAGTCTGCTGGGGACTTTCCTGGTGCGTTCCGGGGTGCTGACCTCGGTACATGCTTTTGCCACCGATCCCGAACGGGGGGCATTCCTGCTGGGTTTCTTCGTGATTGCGGTGGGCGCACCACTGTTGCTTTACGCCTGGCGGGCGCCACGGGTACGCAGCGTGGTCAGCTTCGAGCTGTTCTCGCGCGAAACGTTGATGCTGGCGAATAATGTATTCCTGGTGACTGCGGCTGCCACAGTCATGCTGGGCACATTGTACCCCTTGATCATGGACGCGCTCGGGCAAGGACGGATTTCAGTCGGGCCGCCCTATTTTGAGGCGGTATTCGTGCCCCTGATGTTACCGTTGCTGCTGCTCGTCGGGCTGGGGCCGTGGGTGGCCTGGAAACGCGCGGATGCGGCGGCACTGGCGCGTCGCTTGTGGCTGACTTTCGGTGTCGCTGTTGCCTTGTGCGCTATTCTGTTGCTGTGGCTGTGGGGCCAGGCGGGGTTGCTGGTTTTTGTGGGGCTGTTCATGGCCTTGTGGATTGTGTTGAGCAGTGCTCAGGGCGTGTTTGAGCGGTTGCGCCGCCATGGCGGTTTGGCCGGCCTGCGGCGGATTCCTGCCGGCTTTTTCGGCATGCACCTGGCGCACGTGGGGGTCGCGGTACTGGTCGTCGGGGTGACGGTAGTCAGTGCCTTCGAGATTGAACGCCATGTGCGTATGGCGCCAGGCGATACACTGGAAGTTGCGGGGTATGAGTTCCGCTTTGGCGGGGTGCGGGAAGTCGCCGGCCCCAATTTTGATGCGATTGAGGGCGTGCTCAGGGTTGAGCGCAATGGCCGATATGTCACCACGCTGACTCCGCAGAAGCGTTACTATCGGGTCCAGCGTGAACCCATGACCCAGGCGTCACGTCATCCGCGCCCCTGGCGGGACCTGTTTACCGCGCTGGGAGAGCCGTTGGGTGACGGGGCATGGACCGTGCGCATTCATTTCAAGCCGATGGTGCACTGGATCTGGGGTGGCGCCGGATTGATGGTGCTGGGGGGCTTGCTGGCCATATCGGACCGACGTTATCGCGCCCGCCGGCGCGACGACCGCGCTATTGAGGGCAAGTCGGCATGATTCGCGCGGGCCTGCCTCTGCTGATATTGATCGCGCTGGCAGTATTGCTCTGGGTTGGGCTGGGTCTGGATCCTGACCGGGTGCCGTCGCCGCTGATCGGAAAGCCGGCGCCCGCCTTTGAATTGCCGGATCTGGAGCGCGAGGGCGAAACCGTGACCGAGGCGGATATCAGCGCCGAGGGTGCGGCGCTGTTTAATGTCTGGGCCTCCTGGTGTCCGCCGTGCCTGGACGAACACCCGCTGTTCATGGAACTGGTGGCCCGCGAGGAAGTCCCGATTATAGGTCTGAACTATCGTGACCAGCCCGAAGCTGCCCGCGAGTGGCTTGCCCGTCATGGCAATCCTTATCGGCGGGTGGCTCTGGACAGGGAAGGGCGCACCGGGATTGACTGGGGCGTTTATGGTGTCCCGGAAACCTATGTGGTCGATGCTGAAGGGGTGATTCGCTACAAGCATGTGGGTCCGATCGACGAGCGCATACTGGAAAACGAAATCATGCCGCTGGTACGGGAATTGCGGGCAGGAGAGTCCCCATGAAAGTCATCTCGCTGCTGAGCATGCTGATACTGTTTGCCGGCGCTTCTGTGGCTGCGGCGCCGCAGGAGTTTGATAATCCGGAAAAGCAGGCGCGTTATGACAACATGCTGCGGGAAATGCGTTGCATGGTATGTCAGAACGAATCGCTGGCCGGTTCGCCTGCCGAGTTGGCCCAGGATTTGCGTCGCGAAGTGGCGCGAATGATTCGGGAAGAGAAGTCTGATGCCGAAATCCGGTCTTTTCTGGTCGAGCGCTACGGCGATTATGTGCTTTATCGCCCCCCCCTGCGGGCCCAGACGCTGGCGTTGTGGGTTGGTCCTTTTGTGATTTTGTTGCTGGCGCTGGCCGGTGTGGCGGTTTATCTGTGGCGCCGTCGACCGGGTCAGGATGAGGCAGCGCTTGATCCGGACGAACAGGCCCGCCTGAAGCGGTTGCTTGGGGAGGGTGAGGCATCGTGAGCTGGTTGTTCTGGGCCCTGTCAGCGCTTTTGATTGCGGCGGTTGCCCTGTTGTTGACCAGGGTGTTGTGGCGGCCGGCAAGCGCGGCTGCGGTGAGTGCCGAGGCTGCCAATCTGGCGGTGTACCGCCAGCGCAGTCGTGAGCTCGAGGAGGAAGTTGCCACTGGCTTGCTGAGTGTTGAAGCAGCCGAGCAGGCCCGGGCCGAGCTGGATCACCAGTTGCTTGAGGATACGGCGGAGGCCCGGGAGGCGGGCAGCAGCGAGCAGGGCACCGGCCGCGCCATGGCCCTGGGTGTGCTGGTGCTGGTGCCCTTGATCGCCCTGGCCGCGTATTTATCCGTACGTCCGGATCCGTCGCTGCTGGCAATGGCGGGCACGCCTGATGCGGTGGCCCAGGCGGATGCCGGGCAGCTTTCGCAAATGGCTGATAACCTGCACCAGCGGCTGGCGGTTGAACCGGATGACGGTCTCGGCTGGCTGGTACTTGGTCGGGTTTATATGGCGCTGGAAGATATTGATGCGGCCGTCACGGCTTTTGAACAGGCGGTGCAACATCTGGAGACGGATCCCCGCCCCCTGGTCGATTATGCTGAAGCCCGGGCGGCACAGGCAGACGGGCCAGGCTGGGATGCGCAGGGCAGGGCGCTGCTGGAACAGGCACTGCAACTGGACCCGGAGCAACCCAAGGCCTTGTGGCTGGCCGGTGTTGCCGCCGTGGAACAGGGTGATTTGCCTGCCGCGCGCACTTACTGGCAGCGGCTGCTTGAGCAAATGCCCGAGGACAGTGATGTCGCCGAACTCCTGCGAGCGCAGATACGGGGTTTGCAAGCGGAGATCGACGGCAACTGAAACGAATTGTGTCAGTTTTGGTCTCCGGAGGCCCGATCACGCAGCCAGATTTCCTCCCGGTGCACCGGGATGTGGGCCGGGGCTTCAATGCCCAGCTTGACCTGGTTGCCGCGAACCTGCACTACAGTGACGGTAATTTCGTCACCAATGCGCAGGGACTGGTCGGGTGTACGTGTCAGAACAAGCATGCTGTGATTCCTTGTATCGGCTTGTGAGTGGGACGGGGCATAGGATACCTATGCCAGTCTGACAGCCTCCGGGGCTTACGGTTCCCTGCACAGCGGATAGCCGCAATGAAATCAACTGATCCACATCCTGCCGCCGACATCTGCTTGCAGTGGTTGCAGCAGCTGGAGGCCAGGGTTCGTCGTGCCGGTACCCGCCATGTTGTTGTGGTCACCGGGGAGAGCGACAGGGTTCGTGATCTGGCCGCCCGCTTCATGTGCGATCGTGATCCCGGCGAGACGCGCTGGGTGGGCGCATCGGCGCCGCAAGGCCTGAAGCGTGTCTCGGGCTCCCGCCTGACCGGCTTGCTCGGGGATGAATGTGATGTGCTGGCGGTCGATCTTTACACCGATTTGTCCGTCAATGTCCTCGCTGCCACCCAGGGCGTGGTCCAGCGCGGAGGGCTACTCCTGTTGCTGGCCCCGCCTCCCGAACACTGGTCTGCGGAGCTGCGTTTTGGCGCCAGACGACTGCTTTCGCACGGTCAGTCATTGTCGGCCTTTGGCACTCGACTGCCCCGGCGTCTGGCCAGTCAGCTGTCGACAGATGCAGCGGCAAGCGTGCTGGATACGACCACACCACCGCCTGTGCAGCCTGAACTGGAAACGCTTGAGGCCGTGCCTGAAGTCTCGCCGCCCTGTTGTAATGCTGATCAGCAGGCGGCGGTGACTGCCATACTGCGGGTGGCATGTGGCCATGCCCGGCGCCCCTTGATGGTGACGGCGGATCGTGGCCGGGGGAAATCAGCGGCGCTGGGCATCGCTGCCGCCCGTTTGATGGCCGAACATGGCAGTCAGATTATTGTGACCGGGCCGGGTCGTGGCGCGGTTGAGGTGGTGTTTCGCCATGCCGGGCGCTGCCTGCCATCGGCACGGGAGGCGGGAGATCGTCTGGATTATGCCGGGGCAAGTCTGCGCTATACGCCTGTCGACGAATTGCTGCGGCAGGCGCCGCAAGCCGATCTGGTGCTGGTCGATGAGGCGGCGGCACTGCCGGTCGCCTTGCTGGAGAATCTTCTTGAGCACTGTCCACGCATTGTATTCAGCACGACCGTGCATGGTTATGAGGGCAGTGGACAGGGCTTTGCGCTGCGCTTTGCCACCATACTCAAAAAACGCCGGCCACAAGCGCGTGCTCTGCAATTGCATCAGCCGGTGCGCTGGGCGCCCGGTGACCCGGTAGAGCCGCTTTTTTTCCGGGCTTTGCTAATGGATGCCACCCCAGCGCCCGATGACCGCATTGGCGATGTTCGTGTTGAGTCGCTTCAGGCGCAGGTGCTTGACCGTGATGCACTGGCCGCTAATGAAGGCATGTTGCGGGAAGTCTATGGCCTGCTGATTCAGGCGCATTACCAGACCCGGCCTTCGGATCTGCACCAGTTGCTGGATGCGCCCGATTTGCGCGTGCTGGTACTTTGTTACCGACAGCATGTGGTAGCGGTTGCCCTGATGGGGGTTGAAGGTGGTCTGGAAGCAAAGCTGGCAGCTGAAGTGCATGCCGGGCGCCGCCGTCCACGGGGGCATTTGCTGGCCCAGTCGCTGGAGGCGCATGCTGGCCTGGCTGGGGCTTCGGTCTTGCGCCAGATCCGGGTGCAGCGGATTGCCGTTCATCCCTCACTCACACGCCGGGGTCTGGGTCGCCGCTTGCTGTACGAGGTCATGCGCGAGGCCCGCCGGCTTGATTGTGAGCTGGTCGGGGCCAGTTTCGGGGCCACGCCGGAAGTGCTGGCCTTCTGGCGCAGCTGCGGATTCCATCCCCTCTGGTTGGGGACGGGGCGGGACGCCGCCAGTGGCGCCTGTGCGGCGGTGTACGTGCGGCCACTTACGGCCCGTGGCCGCGCACTTGTTCGCCATGGCCGCAGGCATTTCAGCGATGCCTTGCCATTTCTGCTCAGAGATCAACACCGCACACTGCCGGCCCCGGTTGCACTGGCCATGCTCCGGGGGCTGCGACCCGGCGCCCGGGTCCGGCTGAATTGTGCCGATTGGCGGGAGGCTGCCCGTTTCGGCGCATCGCATGCGTCCCTGAGCTCAGTATTACCGGCCCTGTACCGCACGGCGTTGGCGGTATTGATGGATAAGCCGCAAACGCCGCCGCTACTGACCCCCGCCCAGCAAGAACTCCTGCTTCGCCGGCTTGTCCAGGTCCGGGATGATACCCGGATAGACGAGACCACAGCGCCGAGCGGACGCAATAAGATGTTGCGGGAATTGAGGCGAATTTTCAGACAGCTGGCAGAGTCGGAAATGACGGGTGCAGGTCATGACACTGACGACGGGAAACCGGCATAATGATGAACCCCTGTCATCTATTCGGGTGAACAATGAACGGTCAGCAGCAATCCTCGTCTACGGCAGTGCATTTCAAGAGCCACGCGCGACCGTCGGAAGCGGCTGCGCCGTTGTCGTCTGACTGGGCGCGGGCGGAATTGCCGGACACCTGGCCTGATCGCCGGCGCGGGGGGCGCCCACTGTCTTTGCCTCAAGTGATTCGCCATGCCTTGTCCAGGCGTCGTCACCGGGTCGCTCTGCCTGAAGATATGCCAGGCCGTGAGCGTATACCGCGTTATGTTCTGCAGGAATTTCACGGGGTGCCCAATGGCAATTACTCCAATTGCATCACCCGGGGCTATGTCACCGGTTTCGAGTTCTCGATGCTGGGGGAAATGGTTCGGGTACGGCGCATGCTGGTCAACCAACTGCGTGATTGTCGACGCGTAATTGATGTGGGTTGTGGCAGTGCCCGCAATGCCGGGGCAGTCCTGAGTGCCGGCGTCCCGGAAGTGTGGGGGCTGGATATTTCCCCCTACATGCTGCGACATGCCGCCAGCGATCACGAAGATGTGCGGCTGTTGCAGGGGCTGGCCGAAGATATCCCCGCACCGGATCAGTACTTCGATGGCGCCGCAGTGGTGTTTTTGCTGCATGAAATGCCACCCCGTTCGGTATGTCAGGCGCTGGATGAACTGGCCCGCGTACTGCACCCCGGGGGCAAGCTTGTAGTGGCCGAGCCGTCGCCATTGCAGATGCAGTTGTCAGGCTGGCAATTGTGGCGGCGCTATGGCTGGCGGGGCCTGTATTTCCGGCGCCTGATGCACAGTGTGCATGAGCCTTTTCTGAAAGCCTGGCACCGTATGGATTTCGCAGAGGAGGCCCGCAGGCGAGGCTTTGAGGTGCTCGAAGAACAGTGCGGCGTCCCGATCCGCAGTTGGGTGTTGGTACGGAAGGCGTTTTAGGTTTTAGGTGTTAGGTGTTAGGTTTTAAGTCGCGAACAAGCGCGTTGCAGAACCGAAAATCCGCGACACGCGCCGATAACGTGTATTAATAAAAAAAGCGGGCCCTCGGGCCCGCTTTTTTCGTTGTGCCTGTCGGCGCGTGTCGCAGCCTGTCAGACCGGCAACAGTCATTCCCGCGACCTAAAACCTAACACCTAACACCTAACACCTAAAACGCTTATTTTAATTTTGCGCCGCAACAAGTTTATGGGCTTCGCCGGCGACTGCTTTGAGGGTTTGCAGGTCCAGCAGCTCCATGTCGCGGCGTTCGACGGCAAGCAGACCGTCTTCCTGGAAGCGGGCGAGGATGCGGCTGACTGTTTCCGGTGCCAAACGCAAATAGTTGGCGATGTCGCGACGGGGCATGGCCAGTCTGAAACGAGTGGCTGAATAGCCGCGGTGTTGATAGCGGGAAGACAGCCCGAGCAGAAACGCGGCCAGACGCTCATCGGCGGTGTGATCGGCTACCAGGTCTTCCAGGGTAGAGATGTCCTTGCTCAACAGGCGCATGATCTGCTGTTGCAATTCCGGTATCTCGGCAGCCAGGCGTGTGAGCTCGTCAAAGGGCAACTCGCAAACCGTGCCGGTGTCCAGCGCCACGGCGTTGCAGCGATGGCGGCCGGCGTAGATGGCATCCAGGCCCATCATCTCCCCGGGGAGATGAAAGCCCAGCACCTGCTCACGGCCATCGCTGTCCACGGTATAGCTCTTGAAACATCCGGAGCGCAAGGCATAGAGAGAGTTGAAGGGGTCATCGATACGAAAAAGATGATCGTCCGCGTGCAGTGGCGAGCTGGGCTGGACCAGGTTTTCGAGTCGGCGGGTCTGGGCTTCGCTCAAACCCATGGGCAGACACAGCTGTGCCAGTGAACACCGGCTGCAGGCATTGCGCAGCTCGGTGACGCCGAAATTTCCAAAAGTCTGCTTCATCAAAGCTTCCTTCCGTGGCGCTCATCTTGATGAAACGCCCAGGAGTTTCTCCGCAGTTCATCATACGCCCAAACAATCGGGGTTGAAAATCTCTGTCGAGGCGCACTTGTCGATGCCCTCGACGGTGATTTCGGTTCCGGTGAGGGGTTAGAATGCACCCCGGCATTCGTGCTGGTTATGGAGAAAACCGATGCAGGCAAATGTTAACCAGGGGCTGGATACCGGTGATCTGGCTGATAACCCCGTCACCCAGTTCCGTGACTGGTTTGCCCTTACCGAAGATGCCGGGCTGGTGGATCGTACCGCCATGACGTTGAGCAGTGTGGACGCCCGGGGACGGCCGTCGGCAAGGATTGTCCTGCTCAAGGAGATTCGGGATGAAGGGCTGGTGTTTTATACCAACTATGAAAGCCGTAAGGGGCGCGAGCTGATCCATAACCCCCACTGTGCACTGGTTTTCTGGTGGGATCGCCTGGGCCAACAGGTGCGCCTGGAAGGGGAGGCCCGCAAGCTCCCGGCGGCGGATTCCGATGCCTATTTTGCCAGCCGGCCCCGCGACAGCCAGCTGGGGGCATGGGCCTCGCCCCAGAGTCAGGTAGTGGAAAGCCGGGCGTTTCTGGAACAGCGAATGGCCCGGTTGGAGCGCGAGTACCAGGATCGCGCGGTGCCCCGGCCTCCGCACTGGGGCGGGTTCTGTGTAGTGCCACACAGAGTTGAATTCTGGTTGTCACGCGGGGCTCGCATGCACGATCGATTCAGTTACGAGCGACGGGGAGAGCGTTGGCGGATTCAGCGACTGGCGCCTTGACTGAATTCATCGAAGTTGGCCGGTTTGTTAAGCGACCAGTCGTAAGTGATGTGACGGATAGTGTCGGCCTGCTGGATGTCTTCTATCACGGTCTGATCGGCGTAGGCCTGTATAAACTCACGAATTGAACCGGCTTCTCTTGTAAAGTGATCCTCATACCAGTCGAAAAGCCGGGTTAGGTAGAGCGTGTTGCCTTCCACCCTGAGCTGGCGGGGCGTGTTAAAGGCCCGGCGGGTGTTCTCGCTCATCAGGTGGTCCACGTTATCGGGCGTATAAATTTGCTGACGCAGGGGCGGGCAGCCCACTGAGGCGCAATTGACCGCAAAATGAACGCGGGCCTCGAACCAGTCGCGTTGCTTGTATTGATCCCCGAGTAAAATGCCTTTTTCGATCCCGTCCAGACTGTACTTTTGCCCGCCGACATCAAACAGTTCACGTTCAAATATGTTGCTTCGCAAAGGATTGATGCGTCCGCCATAGTCCCATACGGAGGTAATCAGACTGCCACCCGGGCGTTCCTCCAGGATCTGGGCCAGCATGAAAAAGTTATAGGCGTTGAGCCAGAAGGCAATGGCTTTTTCGCGTGAGTTCAGGGTGTCAGTATCAAAAGCCGCAAGCATTTCATGCTGGCGTTGCAGGCGCTGGTCTGTGGCCTCGTCGGCTAACGCGGCCTCATAGTCAAACGCACTGACCAGGCCGTCGTCAGGCAGGTCTTTTTCAACCAGGAAGTCCGACAACAGTTCGGCATAGGGGGCGTAGACCGCGCTGATTGCATCGTTTGAAGCGGTGCTGGCCGGAATTCCTGTCGGCCACAGCAAACCGACAAGCAACAGAAGCAGGGGTGTCGTGCTCAGGGAAATGCGATGCATGATGGTTGCTCCCGGCTGTATTGCCTGGTGATTGCTTGTGTCCCGGGTTGTCGGACCGTTATGGTCGCCGCTTGCTTGCACATTCATGCGCCATTGCAGGCGCGCCGTCAACCCGCCTTGCAGATGCCTGAAGCGGGGCTTGTCAGATTGATTTATACCCCGCTCGCAGGTAAGCTGCCGGCGATTTCACCGCAGCGAGGCATCTATGCGCACTCCGCTTGTCGCCGCCAACTGGAAGATGAACGGTTCCCGTCAGTTCAATCAGGCCCTGCTGGCCGGGGTTGTCGCGGGTGCCCGCCAATGTGCGGACGTGGAGCTGGCTATTTGCCCGCCCCATGTCTATATCGAACAGGCTCGCGCCGCGCTGGCTTCAACGGATATCGGGCTGGGTGCGCAGAATCTCAGCGAGCATGATGACGGGGCATTTACCGGTGAGGTCAGTGCCCGGATGCTGTCTGATATGGAGTGCCGTTACGTGCTGGTGGGGCACTCTGAGCGCCGGACTCTGTTCGGCGAGACTGACGAAATGGTATCGGCCAAGTTCCGTCAGAGCCAGATGTACGCGTTGCAGCCGGTGCTGTGTGTGGGTGAGACGCTGGAAGATCGTGATGCCGGGCGTACCGAAGAAGTGATTGCTGCCCAGCTTGACGCTGTGCTGGGTGTGGCCGGTGTGTTTACGCTGACGGCGGCGGTGATTGCCTATGAGCCGGTGTGGGCCATAGGCACCGGCCACAGCGCCAGTCCCGAGCAGGCCCAGGCGGTGCATGCTTTCATTCGTGAGCGGGTTGCTCGTCAGGATGGTACAATTGCGCGCCGCTTGCGCATAATCTATGGCGGCAGCGTCAAGCCGGATAGTGCCGCCGAGCTCTTTGCCATGGAAGATATTGATGGCGGCCTGATTGGCGGCGCCTCGTTGAAGGCGGATGATTTTCTGGCTATTGCACGCGCGGCTTCGGCGACGCGCACCTGATAACGCAACGGAATTATTTATGGTTGCCTTTCTTCTTACAGTACACGTGCTGCTGGGTTTGTCACTGGTCACCCTGGTGCTGCTCCAGCATGGCAAGGGGGCCGACGCCGGCGCCGCTTTTGGCAGCGGGGCCTCGGCTACGGTGTTTGGCGCGCGCGGTGTGGCTACTTTCCTCAGCAAGACCACGGCGGTGCTGGCTACGTTGTTTTTCTTTACCAGCCTGGGGCTGGGGTATCTGTTCCTGAATCAGGAAGGGCCTGGCAGCGTGGTTGAGCGCTCGCCGGTCGAAGAAGTGCAGCTGGAGCAGCCAGCGCCTGTCGAGGAGCAGCCTGCCCGGGAACAGCCTGATGGCGGGGATATGCCCGGGTTGCCCGACTGATTTTGTGATTCTGTTTGCTTGCGCACTGGGAACAGGGCCGGCAAGACGGTTACAATGGCGCTGCTCCGATATACCGGGGTAATTTCTGGCCGAAGTGGTGGAATTGGTAGACACGCTATCTTGAGGTGGTAGTGGCGAAAGCCGTGCCGGTTCGAGTCCGGCCTTCGGCACCATGAACAGGCGCCGGGATGCCCTCACGGCATTCCGGTGTGTCCGGGTTCGGTAGCTTGCGGACCCGATGTCCGCCCGCTTCCGGAAAACGGCTCGGGTAGAGCAAGTCAGGCATGGATGGCCGACGCTGGTGAGCTGGACAGGCAGCTGCCGGCCGGGTTTGAGACAGGTCATAACGGGGCGGCGGGCATATGTGTCGGGCGCCCGGGTTTCCGCCGGGGCAGTCACTGCAGGTGCTGTCACCACAACAGGCGAAGGCAATGCTTGAAAACTATTTGCCCATTCTGATTTTTCTGGTGCTGGGCATGCTGTTTGCGGTGGTGCCGCTGGGGCTGGGTTTCATACTCGGCCCGCGCAAACCCGACAGCGAAAAACTCTCCCCTTATGAATGTGGCTTTGAGGCCTTTGAAGATGCGCGCATGAAATTCGACGTGCGTTACTATCTTGTGGCCATTCTGTTCATTATTTTCGATCTGGAAATTGCCTTCCTGTTTCCCTGGGCCGTAGTGCTTGAAGAGATCGGGTTGTTCGGGGCACTGGCCATGCTGGTTTTCCTGGGGCTGCTGGTGGTCGGCTTTATTTATGAATGGAAAAAAGGCGCGCTGGAATGGGAGTAGAAGGCGTTCTTGAAAGAGGCGTGGTGACCACTTCGGTGGATCGGCTGGTCAACTGGGCCAGGACCGGGTCCATGTGGCCGATGACCTTTGGCCTGGCCTGCTGCGCGGTGGAAATGATGCACGCCGGTGCCGCCCGTTACGACCTGGATCGCTTCGGCGTCATCTTTCGCCCCAGTCCGCGCCAGTCTGATGTCATGATTGTGGCCGGCACCCTGGTCAACAAGATGGCGCCGGCGTTGCGCAAGGTCTACGACCAGATGCCGGAGCCACGCTGGGTGATTTCCATGGGCTCCTGCGCCAATGGCGGGGGCTATTATCATTATTCCTACGCCGTGACCCGCGGGTGTGATCGTATTGTGCCTGTGGATATCTATGTGCCGGGCTGTCCGCCCACGGCCGAGGCATTGATGTACGGCATTGTGCAGTTGCAGAACAAGATCCGGCGCACCAATACCATAGCGCGCCAGTAATCCGCAGTCGGGAAACCGGGTATGAGCGAACACATGGCCAAACTGGCCGAGGCCCTGCAGAGTCGCTTCAGCGATGCTGTGGTCAGCCACGCGCCGGCCACAGGCGAGGTCACGATGGAAGCGCCTGTGGCGCAGTACCGTGACGTTGCCCGGGTGCTCCGTGATGATCCCGGCTTCGCTTTCGCCCAGCTCAGTGACCTGTGTGGCGTGGATTATCTCGCCTATGGTGATGCTGAGTGGACGACCGAGGATTCCACCGAGCTTGGCTACAGCCGTGGTGTTGAGTATTACCAGGGTGAGGATGATCCCGAACGTGATTCGCCGCAGCGTTTTGCCGTGGTCTGCCATCTGTTGTCACTTGAACACAACCGCCGTCTGCGTCTGCGAGTTTACGCGGAGCAAACGCAATTCCCCGTGGTGCCCAGCGTGGTGGATATCTGGCCGGCGGCCAACTGGTTCGAACGCGAGGCCTTTGATCTGTTCGGTATTCACTTCGAAGGTCATCCGGACCTGCGCCGGATACTCACGGACTATGGTTTTATCGGCCATCCCTTCCGCAAGGATTTTCCGCTCAGTGGTCATGTGGAGGTGCGTTTTGACCCCGACCGCGGGCGCGTGGTTTATCAGCCGGTGACTATCGAGCCACGCGTGACGGTGCCCAAGGTGATTCGGGCAGCCCGCGGGCAAACGCCGAGCGAGCCGCAGGAGGCCGGTCGCGATGGCTGAGTTCCAGAATTTCACGCTCAACTTCGGGCCCCAGCATCCGGCTGCACATGGTGTATTGCGCCTGGTGCTGGAAATGGAAGGCGAGGTGATCAAGCACGCTGATCCACATATCGGCCTGCTGCACCGCGCCACCGAAAAACTCGCCGAGAACAAGCCCTATAACCACAGCATTGGTTACATGGACCGGCTCGATTATGTGTCCATGATGTGCAACGAACACGGTTATGTGCTGGCTATCGAGAAGTTGCTGGGTCTGGAGCCACCGCTGCGGGCGCAATATATCCGGGTCATGTTTGATGAAATGACCCGCATCCTCAATCATCTGCTGTGGCTGGGTGCGCACGGCCTGGATATCGGCGCCATGACGGTGTTTCTGTATTGCTTCCGTGAGCGTGAAGTGCTGATGGATTGCTATGAAGCTGTTTCCGGCGCTCGCATGCATGCCACCTATTATCGCCCCGGCGGCGTGGCGCGAGATCTGCCTGACAGCATGCCGCAATACCAGCCCTCGCCTTATCGCAGTGACAGTGAACTCAGGCGCATGAACGAGGCCCGTGAGGGGTCATTGCTGGATTTTGTCGAGCACTTTACGGATTATTTCCCCGGCTGCATTGATGAATATGAAACGCTGCTGACAGATAACCGTATCTGGAAACAGCGCACCGTCGGTATTGCCGAGGTTTCTCCGGAACGTGCTGTGGCGCTGGGCTTTACCGGCCCGATGTTACGCGGCTCGGGGGTGGAATGGGATCTGCGCCGCAAACAACCCTATGAGGTCTATGACCGGCTCGACTTCCAGATACCGGTCGGCGTTAACGGCGACTGCTATGACCGCTATCTGGTGCGGATCGAGGAAATGCGCCAGTCGGTGGCCATCATGCGCCAGTGTGTGGACTGGCTGCGTGACAACCCGGGCCCGGTGCAGGCTGATGCGCCCAAGGTCGTGCCGCCGAAGCGTGAGGTGATGAAGCACGACATGGAAGCCATGATTCATCATTTCAAATTGTTCACCGAGGGTTATTCGGTGCCGGAAGGCGAAGCCTACGCGGCCGTGGAAGCGCCCAAGGGAGAGTTTGGCGTGTATCTGGTGTCCGATGGCGCCAACAAGCCTTATCGGGTCAAGATACGGGCGCCGGGCTTTGCCCATCTGGCCGCCATGAATGAAATGGTGCAGGGTCATATGCTGGCTGACGTGGTCGCGGTGATCGGCACCCAGGATATTGTTTTCGGGGAGATTGACCGCTGATGGCCGAGACATCCCGACAGAACGCAGTCAGCCTTTCAGACCATGTACAGGCTGAAATCCGCGCGGCACTCAAACGCTATCCCGCGGACCAGAAGCGTTCCGCGGTGCAAAGTGCCTTGCACGCCGCCCAGCATGACAATGGGGGCTATCTGACCGTGGCGTTGATGGATGCGGTGGCGCAAGTGCTGGAAATGTCACCCATTGAGGTCTATGAGGTGGCCACGTTCTATTCCATGCTTGAGACTGAGCCGGTGGGTCGCAACAGCGTGTCGGTGTGCACCAATATTTCCTGCATGCTGCGCGGTGCTGATGACATTCTGGCTCATGTGGAAAACAGGCTGGGTATAGCACGGGGGCAAAGCACGGCTGACGGCCGGGTCTATCTCAAATGCGAGGAAGAGTGTCTTGCCGCGTGCGCCGGTGCGCCCATGATGATGGTTAATCACGTTTATTACGAGAATCTCACCCCCGAGAAGGTGGACGAGATTCTCGACAATCTGGACTGATGCCGCGCCGGCACTGTTTGCCGGAACGGGAGTGGGAATGATACTGAACCAGGTTTGTTACAACACGCTTGAATTCGACCAGCCATGGTCCTGGGATACCTATCTCAAGGTCGGTGGCTACGAGGCGTGGAAAAAGATCCTGCAGGAAAAGATCCCGCCGGCGGAGATTGTCCAGCAGGTCAAGGATTCCGGTCTCCGCGGGCGCGGTGGCGCTGGTTTTCCCACGGGGCTGAAATGGAGTTTCATGCCGAAGGATTTTGACGGCCAGAAATACGTCGTCTGTAACTCCGACGAGAGTGAGCCGGGCACCTGCAAGGATCGGGATATCCTGCGTTACAACCCGCATGCGGTAGTGGAGGGCATGGCTATTGCTGCCTACGCCATGGGCGCCACCGTCGCCTACAACTATTTGCGCGGGGAATTCATGGACACTCCGTGGCAACGTTTCAGTCAGGCGCTGGCCGAAGCCTATGAGCACGGTTTGTTGGGACAGAATATCCAGGGTTCCGGAATAAACGTCGATATTTACGGCCATCTGGGGGCCGGCGCCTACATCGTGGGCGAGGAGACCGCCTTGCTGGAGTCACTTGAAGGCAAGAAGGGGATGCCCAGGGTCAAGCCACCGTTCCCGGCCATGTTTGGTCTGTACGGCAAGCCCACCACCATTAACAACACTGAAACCTATGCCTCGGTGCCGGCGATACTGCGGCGTGGGCCAGAGTGGTTTGCCGGGCTCGGCAAACCCAATAATGGCGGCACCAAGATTTTCTCGGTCAGCGGGCACGTCAACAAGCCGGGCAATTTCGAGGTGCCCATGGGCACGCCTTTCGCCACACTGCTGGAGCTGGCCGGCGGCATGCGCGATGGCACCCGGCTCAAGGCGGTGATCCCGGGCGGGTCCTCGGTGCCGGTGGTGCCGGGCGACGTGATGATGCAGACCGACATGGATTATGACTCGGTGACCGAGGCCGGCTCCATGCTGGGCTCGGGCGCGGTGATTGTAATGGATGAAAACACCTGTATGGTCAAGGTGCTGGAACGTATCTCGCGCTTTTACTATGCCGAGTCCTGTGGTCAGTGCACGCCCTGTCGTGAGGGCACGGGGTGGTTGCACCGGGTGGTCCGGCGTATTGCCAATGGCCAGGGGCGCCCCGACGATCTTGAGCAGCTCGATGATATGGCGCGGCGTATCGAGGGGCGTACCATTTGCGCCTTCGGCGATGCTGCGGCCACGCCGATCCGCAGTTTCCTCAAACATTACCGTGAGGAATTCGAATATTTTGTTGAGCACGGCCGATCCATGGTCGACGCCGGTAGCACACCGGCTGCTGCCGCACAGTAACTGACAGGCTGGAAATGAGCGACGAACGGGTCACTATAGAAGTCGACGGCCGCAAGCTGGAGGCGACCAAGGGCGAGATGCTGATACGCGTCACCGACGCGGCCGGCATTTCCATCCCCCGCTTTTGCTACCACAAAAAACTTTCGGTGGTGGCTAATTGCCGTATGTGTCTGGTGGAAGTGGAAAAAGCGCCCAAGCCGCTGCCGGCCTGCGCCACCCCGGTGATGGATGGCATGGTGGTGCACACCCGTTCTGAGAAGGCCGTGGATGCCCAGAAGGGCACCATGGAATTCCTGCTCATCAATCACCCCCTGGATTGTCCTATTTGTGACCAGGGCGGGGAGTGTGAGTTACAGGATCTGTCGCTGGGCTATGGCGAGGGCGTCTCACGCTTTAACGAAGGCAAGCGTGCAGTACGCGACAAGAACATCGGCCCGTTGATTGCCACCGACATGACCCGCTGCATCCACTGCACGCGTTGCGTTCGTTTTGGTGACGAGATTGCCGGTATTCGTGAACTCGGGGCCACCGGTCGCGGCGAGCATATGGAAATCGGCACCTATATCGAGCGCAGCGTGGACTCGGAAATGTCCGGCAACGTGATCGACCTGTGTCCCGTGGGTGCGCTGACCAACAAGCCCTATCGCTATACCGCCCGGCCGTGGGAACTGGTGCAGCATGCCATGGTGGCGCCCCACGATGCGGTGGGTTCGAATATTTATCTGCATTCACGTCGTGGCCGGGTGATGCGTGCGGTCCCGCGTGACAATGAACAGGTCAACGAAACCTGGATTTCCGATCGTGACCGCTATGGCCATTTTGGCCAGTATGAGCAGCGCCTGGAGCGCCCCATGCTGCGGGAGAACGGGCAGTGGCGGGAAGTGGAATGGGAAGTGGCGTTGCCAGCGGCCGCGAAGATGTTGCGGGCGGTCGATGCCTCGCGCATGGGCATGCTGGCGTCGGCGGCGAGTTCGCTGGAAGAACTGCACCTGTTTCGCCGCCTGGCTGAAGGTTTGCGTTGTCCCAATCTGGATCATCGGCTGGGGCTGGGTGATTTCACGGACCAGGACAGCGCGCCACTGTTTCCGGATCTCGGCCAGAGTCTGACCAGCCTGGAACAGGCCGACAGCGTGCTGATCGTGGGCAGCAATGTGCGCAAGGATTTGCCGATTGTCCATCACCGTCTGCGCAAGGCGGGGTTGCGGGGCGCCAGCATTGCTGTGATCAACCCTGCAGATTTTGATTTCCGATTCCCTTTGTCACATCAATGTCTTGCGGCTGATATAGGCGTCGAGCTAGCCGGCCTGACAGTGGCGGTGAGCGAACTGACTGACAGCCCCATGCCGATGAATCTGCGTGACGCGATCGCCAATACTGCTGTGAGTGAAGAACACCGGGCCATGGCGAAAATGCTGCAGCAGGGTGACAAAACGACCGTGTTGACGGGCGCGCTGGCGGAAGGACGCGAAGATTATTCCCTGTTGCGGGAGTTGGTTCGCTACATTGCTGAAGCCACAGACGCTGTTTTCGGCGAACTGCCCGTGGCTGCCAACGCGGTCGGTGCCTGGTTGGCCGGCGTACTCCCGCACCGGGGTCCGGGTGGTGCAGCCGTCGACACCTCTGGTATGCATGTCGGGGAGATGTTTGCCCGCGATGACATGGAAGCCTTTGTCTTGCTCGGCCTGGAACCGGAACTGGATGCGGTGGATGCAGGGGCGGCTCGCAAGGCCCTGCGTGCGGCAGGCAGGGTGGTAGCGCTGAGCGCCTGGCAGAGCCCGGAAATGCTGGAATATGCTGATGTATTGTTGCCTGTGGCCGCCTGGCCGGAAAGCGCCGGCACCTGGATCAATCTCGAAGGACGCTGGCAGGGCCATCAGGGAGCGGTGCCGCCCCTGGGTGATTCACGCCCGGGGTGGAAGGTCCTGCGCGTGCTCGGTAATGAGCTCGGCCTGAGCGGGTTTGATTATCTTTCGCCACAGGATGTGCTGGATGAGGTTCGCCAGAGAATCAGTCAAGCTGAACCGGATCTCCCCGTCACGACGCCGGTGGTGGCCAGGGCGATGCGGCCTGCGGCGCTGATGCGTCTGGGTGAGGTCCCTCTGTATTCGGTGGACCCCATGGTGAGACGTTCTTCTCCCCTACAGAAAACCACTGATGGCGTACGGGCGCGCCAGGTGAGTATGCATCCACACGATATTGAACGCCTGGGGTTGACTGATGCCGGGCATGTGGAAGTGCGTCAGGGCGAGGGCAGAGCGGTGATGCCGCTGGTGGCAGATGAGCGTCTTGCCGAGGGCTGCGTGCGGGTTTGCGCCGGTCTGGCCGAAACCCGGGAACTGGGTAAACGCTTTAGCCCGGTGGAAGTGGTGGCGGCCGAGGGGCCGGTGGCCTCAACTGCGATGGAGCAGGATGAAGCATGATGGCCTGGCTGGAAACAACCTGGCTGACGGTATGGGGGGTGCTGCCGCCCGAAGTGCAGTACACCGTCTGGACACTGACCAAGATCCTGGCCATCGTCCTGCCATTGATGCTGGCGGTCGCTTATTTCACCTATGCCGAGCGCCGTGTTATCGGCTACATGCAGGGCCGTCGCGGCCCCAATCGGGTGGGTTGGTACGGCCTGCTTCAGCCCATTGCCGATGCCCTCAAGCTGATGTTCAAGGAAGTGGTGTTGCCCAGCAATGCCAACCGCTTCCTGTTTCTGACCGCGCCCATGCTGTCGCTGGCCCCGGCGCTGGCGGCCTGGGCGGTGATCCCCTTCAACGACGGCATGTTGCTGGCGGATGTGAACGCCGCAGTCCTGTATCTGCTGGCGATGACTTCCATTACGGTTTATGGCGTCATCATTGCCGGCTGGGCCTCCAATTCCAAATACGCTTTCCTGGGCGCCATGCGCGCTTCGGCGCAGATGGTCTCCTACGAGCTGGCCATGGGGTTTGCCCTGGTGGGGGTGCTGATGGCGGCTGGCAGCATGAACCTCAACACCATTGTCCAGGCACAATCCGGCGGCATGTTCTATTGGTTCGCGCTGCCGCTGTTGCCGCTGTTCGTGGTGTATTTCATTTCCGGAGTGGCCGAGACCAACCGTGCCCCCTTTGATGTGGCCGAGGGCGAATCCGAGATCGTCGCCGGCTTCCATGTGGAATACGGTGGCATGGCCTTTGCCCTGTTCTTCCTCGCCGAATACGCCAACATGATCCTGATCTCGGCGCTGGCCGCGACCTTCTTTCTGGGTGGTTGGCTGTCCCCGTTTGAAGGGATCGGTGTGTTCGGGGTGGGCGAGAGTTTGCTGGCCGAACCGGGTTTGCACTGGTTCGTACTCAAGACCTTTATCTTCATGTTCATCTACCTGTGGCTGCGGGCGACATTCCCGCGTTATCGCTATGACCAGATTATGCGTCTGGGCTGGAAGGTCTTTATCCCGGTCACGCTGGTCTGGATCGGCGTCCTGGCGGTGATGATCGTGGGCGATATCGGGCCCTGGTTCGGAGGTGGCGCATGAGAACCGTGAGCAACTGGATCAAGAGTTTTCTGCTGTGGGAGTTGCTGATCGGGTTGAGTTTGACCGGGCGTTATTTTTTGCGGCCCAAAGTGACGCTGTCCTATCCCGAGGAAAAAACCCCGCAGAGTCCGCGCTTCCGGGGGCTGCATGCGCTTCGGCGCTATCCCAATGGCGAGGAACGCTGCATTGCCTGCAAGCTGTGTGAGGCGGTGTGCCCGGCGCTGGCGATCACGATTGAATCCGAGCCGCGTGAGGATGGTACCCGGCGTACCACGCGCTATGACATTGACATGTTCAAGTGCATCTATTGCGGTTTCTGCGAAGAGTCCTGCCCGGTGGATTCCATCGTCGAGACGCGGATTTTCGAGTTTCATTTCGAGGAACGGGGTGAGCACATCCTGGACAAGCAGAAACTGCTCGCCATTGGCGACAAGTATGAGGCAATGATTGCGCGTGACCGGGCCGAAGACGCCCCTTATCGCTGAGTTTGCTCGCGTGAACGAGATACAGGACAACACTGACGCATGATTGAAAGCATCCTGTTTTATATTTTTGCCGGCATATTGCTGGCCGCGGCTATCGGGGTGATTACCGCGCGCAATCCCGTGCACTCGGCCCTGCTGCTGGTGCTGGCCTTTTTCAACAGCGCCGTGCTGTGGATGCTGCTGGAGGCGGAGTTTCTGGCGCTGGTGCTGATCCTGGTGTATGTGGGCGCGGTGATGGTGCTGTTCCTGTTTGTGGTGATGATGCTGGATATTAACGTGGCCGGCATGCGGCGCGGCTTTGCCCGTTACCTGCCGCTGGCGCTGATCGTGGTGGCGGCCATCATTGTGCAGCTGGCGCTGGTGTTCACCTCTGATCAATTCGGGGCGCAAATGCTGGCCGATCTCGAGCGTTACCCGGCAGACTACAACAATACCGCCGAACTCGGGCGATTGCTGTATACGGTTTATGTGTATCCCTTCGAGATTGCCGCGGTGATCCTGCTGGTGGCGATTATCGCCGCCATCAGCCTGACATTGCGTCGCCGCGAAGGCACGCGTCACCAGAATGTGGGCCGCCAGGTGCAGGCCCGGGCCAAAGACCGGGTGCGCCTGGTTGATCTGCCACGCCGGCAAGGGGAGGGCGACAAATGATTACGCTGGCGCATTTCCTGGTGCTGGGTGGCATTTTGTTCGTGCTCAGTGTGGCCGGTATTTTCATCAACCGGCGCAACGTCATTTTGTTGCTGATGTGTATCGAGCTGATGTTGCTGGCCGTGAATATGAACTTCGTCGCCTTTTCCCGTTTCATGGAGAACATGGACGGCCAGGTCTTTGTGTTTTTCATTCTCACTGTGGCGGCGGCCGAGGCGGCCATCGGGCTGGCCATCCTCGTCACCTTGTTCCGTAATCGCAACAGTATCAACGTTGATGATCTCGACGTGATGAAGGGCTGACCCTGATGGAGCAGGTCTATCTCGCTATTGTTCTGGCGCCATTACTGGCGGCCATTGTCGTGGGTCTCGGGGGCTCGCGCATGGCCCGTGCCTGGGCCCATCGCCTGACCATCGCCGGCGTCGGTATCTCCTTTGCGTTGTCGCTGGTTGTGGCCCGGGATGTGTTCGTACTCGGCGCGCCGGTCTTCGATGGCGCGGTATATACGTGGCTGGTCAGTGACGGCCTGCGGCTTGAGATTGGCTTCCTCATTGACAGTCTCAGCGCGGTGATGATGACGGTGGTCACCTTTGTCTCGCTGATGGTGCATATCTACACCATTGGCTACATGAAGGATGACCCGGGTTACGCCCGTTTCTTCAGCTATATCTCGCTGTTCACCTTCGGCATGCTGATGCTGGTGATGGCCAACAACTTCCTGCAGCTGTTCTTTGGCTGGGAAGCGGTGGGCCTGGTGTCCTACCTGTTGATCGGGTTCTGGTTCAAACGTCCCACCGCCATTGCCGCCAATCTCAAGGCCTTTCTGGTCAACCGGGTCGGTGACCTGGGGCTGTTGCTGGGGATTGCCGCGATTTTCATGTACACCGGCTCGCTGGCCTATTCAGAGGTATTTGCAGCGGCCCCCGCGCTGGTGGGGCAGACCACCCATGTGATTGGCGATTACCACTGGCAGGTCACTACCCTGATCTGCATCCTGTTGTTCATTGGCGCCATGGGCAAATCAGCGCAGGTGCCCCTGCACGTGTGGCTGCCGGATTCCATGGAGGGGCCCACGCCCATCTCGGCCCTGATCCACGCGGCGACCATGGTGACGGCCGGCATTTTCCTGGTGGCTCGCACCTCGCCGTTGTTTGAACTGTCGGTCACGGCGCTGACCTTCGTGCTGGTGATTGGTGCGGTGACGGCCCTGTTCATGGGTTTGCTGGGGCTGGTGCAAAACGATATCAAGCGGGTGGTGGCTTATTCCACGCTTTCGCAGCTTGGCTATATGACCGTCGCGTTGGGCGTGTCAGCCTATGCCGCCGGGATGTTCCATCTGTTCACCCATGCCTTTTTCAAGGCGCTGCTGTTCCTGGCCGCCGGTTCGGTGATTATTGCCATGCACCATGTGCAGGACATGCGGCAGATGGGGGGGCTGCGCAAATATATGCCGATCACCTACTGGACCTGCCTGATTGGCGCCCTGGCGCTGATCGGCTTCCCCGGTTTTTCCGGTTTTTACTCCAAGGATGCGATTATCGAGGCGGTGAGCCTGTCGGGTATTCCCGGTGCCGGCCTGGCCTGGTGGGCGGTCCTGCTGGGTGTGTTCATCACCGCCCTGTATACCTTCCGCATGATTTTCATGGTGTTTCATGGCCAACCACGCATGGATGAGCACACCCGTGAGCATCTCCAGGAAAGCCCCTGGGTGGTGACCCTGCCGCTGGTGCTGCTGGCGGTGCCATCGATTTTCATCGGGGCGCTAACGATGGGCCCCATGCTCTTTGGCGGGTTGTTCGATGACGCCATCAGTGTGCTGCCGCAGCATGATGTGCTGGCCATGCTGGCCGCAAAGGGCTATACCGACGCCTGGAGCTTCCTGATCCACGGCCTGCAGGCGCCGGCCGTCTGGCTGGCCGCAGCCGGCGTGCTGGTGGCCTGGGTCTGCTATGTGTGGCAGCCGCATCTTCCGGGGGTGTTTGCCCGGGTGCTGGCGCCGGTGTATCGGGTGCTGGATCGCAAGTACTGGTTCGACGAGCTGTATCTCAAGCTGTTTGCCCCGGCAGGCCGCGGGCTGGGCCGGGTGTTCTGGCAGTTTGGCGATGTGCGTCTGATCGACGGTTTCCTGGTGAACGGCACGGCGCGTGCCGTGGGTCGTCTGGCCGGTGTCGCCCGTCGCGCCCAGACCGGTTTTCTCTATCACTATGCCCTGGTCATGATCACGGCGCTGGCCCTGCTCATGGGCTGGCTGCTTTTCTTGCGATAAGGAATACGGATGTTGACTGATCTGCCCTTGTTGAGCCTGATCATCTGGCTGCCCATCCTGGGTGGCGTGGCCGTATTCGCGCTTGGCGAGTCGCGTGTGGCCTGGGGGCACCGGCTGGCGCTGCTGGTCTCCCTGCTGGCCGCGGTGCTGGGCGGGATGCTGTATGCCGGCTTTGATAATAGTACGGCGGCCATGCAGTTTGTTGAACGTACGGCCTGGATTGAAGCCTTTGACGCCTGGTATTACCTGGGTATTGACGGCATTGCCTTGCCATTGATCCTGCTGACGGTGCTGGTTACGCCGCTGGTTGTGATTGCGGCGGCGCAATCGGTGCGCCTGCGCGCCAGCCAGTATCTGGCAGCTTTTTTGATCATGGAAGGCATCATGATCGGGGTGTTCGCCGCCCGCGACGCGTTGCTGTTCTACGTGTTCTGGGAAGCCATGCTGATTCCGATGTTCCTGATCATCGGCCTGTGGGGTGGACCCAACCGGGTCTATGCCACCATCAAGTTCTTCCTGTTTACCTTCTTTGGCTCGGTGCTGATGCTGGTGGCGCTGATTTATCTTTACCGCCAGGCCGGCACCTTTGATCTGCACACCCTGCAGCAGTTGCCGCTGGGTCTCACAGAACAGCTGTGGATCTTCATGGCCTTCTTTGCCGCCTTTGCGGTGAAAATCCCCATGTGGCCGGTGCACACCTGGCTGCCGGATGCCCACGTCGAGGCGCCCACCGGCGGCTCGGTGATTCTGGCCGCGATCATGCTCAAGCTGGGCGGCTACGGCTTTATTCGCCTGAGTCTGCCCATTACCCCGGATGCCGCCATGGCGCTGGACTGGCTGATGGTGGGGCTGTCGCTGATTGCCATTGTCTATATCGGCTTTGTGGCGCTGGCCCAGAGCGACATGAAAAAGCTGATTGCCTATTCCTCCATCGCTCACATGGGTTTTGCCACGCTCGGGTTTTTCATCCCTTTCATGATTGTGGCCGGGGGTGAGACCACCGGTGCGCGCATGGCCGTGGAAGGTGGCATGGTGCAGATGATATCCCACGGCTTCGTCTCGGCAGCGCTGTTCTTCTGCGTGGGCGTGCTTTACGACCGCATGCACAGCCGTCAGATCGGCGATTATGGCGGGGTCGCCAACACCATGCCGGTGTTTGCCGCCTTCATGGTGCTGTTTGCCATGGCCAATGCCGGCTTGCCGGGGACCTCCGGCTTTGTGGGCGAGTTCATGGTGATCCTGGCCAGCTTCCGCGCCAATATCTGGATTGCGCTGCTGGCCGGCACCACGCTGGTGCTGGGCGCGGCCTATACCCTGTGGCTGGTCAAGCGCGTGCTTTATGGCGAGGTGGCCAATGAGCGTGTGGCCGCGTTGCATGATCTTTCCCGGCGTGAATTCGCCATCCTGGGCGCTCTGGCCGTGGCGGTGCTGGGCATCGGTCTGTGGCCCGCGCCGCTGGTGGACATGATGAGTGTCTCCGTCTCCGCGCTGCTCGACCAGGTCCTGGTCGGCAAGCTGTGAACGGCATGACTGAAGGCTGATAACGGATGCAAGAACAGAACACGACATTCACCATGCCCGATTTTCTGCCGGCGTTGCCGGAGATGTTCCTGCTGGGCGCAGCCTGCGTGGTGCTGCTGGCTGACCTGTTCTTCCCGGGCCGCAACCGCGGGCTGACCTGGTTGTTGTCGCTGGTGGCGCTGGCGGGTACTGCGGTCTGCGTGCTGGCGCTGGAGGTGGGCGAGCACGGGGTGATGACCTTCAGTAACACCTTTGTGCTCGATCAGCTCGCCATTCTCATGAAACTGGCGGTGCTGGCGGCCAGCGCCACGGTATTGGTGTATTCCAGGCATTATCTCGCCGCCCGGGATCTGCATCGCGGTGAATTTTATACCCTCACTTTGTTCTCCACCCTGGGCATGCTGGTGATTATCTCCGCGCCACATCTGCTGACGCTTTATCTGGGCCTTGAGCTGATGTCGCTGTGCCTGTACGCGCTGGTGGCGCTGAACCGCGACTCGGCCGTGGGCGCCGAGGCGGCGATGAAGTATTTTGTGCTGGGGGCGATTGCCTCCGGTCTGCTGCTTTACGGCATGTCCATCATTTACGGGGTGACCGGCAGCCTGCAGCTGGATGAGATTGCCGCTTTCATTGGCGCGCAGGAAGAGCGGCATCTGGGGCTGGTGCTGGCGCTGACCTTCGTGGTGGCGGGGCTGGCCTTCAAACTCGGCGCGGTGCCATTCCATATGTGGTTGCCGGATGTCTATCACGGCGCGCCCACACCGGTGACCTTGCTGATTGGTTCGGCGCCCAAGATTGCCGGCTTTGCGCTGGTGTTCCGGCTGTTGGTGGAGGGCATGGAGCACCTCTACGTGGACTGGCGGGATATTTTCATCCTGATGTCGGTGCTGTCGCTGGTGGCCGGTTCGGTGGTGGCCATTGCCCAGACCAATATCAAGCGCATGCTGGCTTATTCCACCATCGGCCATATCGGTTTTCTGCTCATGGGCTTTATTGCCGGCACCTCGGAGGGGTATTCCGCCGCGCTGTTCTACGCCCTGGTCTATGTGCTGATGGCGCTGGGAGCCTTCGGCATGATTCTGTTGCTCAGCCGCAAGGATTTCGAGGCCGATAATCTGGATGACTTACGCGGCCTCAATGCCCGCAGTCCCTGGTTTGCCCTGGTGATGTTGCTGGTGATGTTCTCCATGGCCGGCGTGCCGCCGACCATCGGTTTTCACGCCAAGCTGGCGGTGCTGAGCGCCGTGGTGAATGCGGGCTTCCTGTGGCTGGCTGTGCTGGGCGTGATCGCCGCTATTGTCAGCGCCTTCTACTATCTGCGGGTGGTCAAGCTGATGTACTTCGACGAGCCGCAGGATAATGCGCCGCTGTCCGGCGGTATCGACATGCGCGTCCTGCTCAGCTCCAATGGCATCGCTGTGCTGGTGCTGGGCCTGATGCCGGGCGCGCTGCTCACGGCCACCATCGCCGCCATTCCCTGAGCTATCGACAACATAAAAAGCTAACATGAAGCGAATGAAGAATTAACATTAATAAATTAACTTAAGATACTGATTATTGATATTTTTTATTTTTTCTTCGGTTCTTCATGGTCTTCATGATCTTCATGTCAAATGCTTTGGTTTATGGCCTTGTGTGAAAGAAACAGGCCTGCGATTAGCGCAAGTCCATCACTTGAGATAATCCTCGGCCAGTTCCAGTGACTTGTCCCACAGCGCATCCTGCATGGCCGGGTCTTTGGCAAAAGACTTGATGTCCTTTTCTTTCATCTCGAAGTAAAACACCCCGTTGGGCTGGCCCATGTCCGGGTCCAGGGCGAGGTGGATCATGGGTCGGGCGCCTTGTCCCGGGCTGATGAGATAGAACTTCTTGAGCAGGCCGATGACGAGCTTTTCATACCAGTAGCGCTCGGGCCAGATATTGGTGGCCACGCGGCCGGGGTGGAAGCAGTTTGAGACCACGCCGGTGCCTTCAAGCTCGCGTGCGAGTTTTTGCGAAAACAGCACATTGGCCAGTTTGCTGTCGCAGTAGGCCTTGAATACGAAATAGCGCCTTTTTTCCCAGTTGATGTCGTCGAGAAAATTTTTATCCCCCTGGTAATGGGCCTCGGAGGCTGTATGCACGATACGGGCGCCGCCATCGGCACCGGCGGTTTTCAGCGCCGGCAGCAAATGCCAGGTGAGCACGAAATGCGCCAGGTGGTTGACGGCAAAGGTGCGTTCAATGCCGTCTTTGGTGTGGCTGTACTTCATCTCGGCCGTGCCGGCGTTGTTTACAAGCAGTGCGATGCGAGGGTAGTTACGGGCGATGTCCACGGCGCAGTCACGCACTGCGGCGAGGTTGTCCATGGGGCATTCAATCACATGGATACGGGCATCGGGGACTGCCGACTCGATGTCGGCCCGGGTGGCTGCACCCTTGTCGGGGTTGCGGCACAGCATCAGCAGCTCATAACCGGCTGCGGCAATGGCGCGGGCCCCCACGGTTCCGATACCGCTGGTGGCGCCGGTGATGACAGCGACTGGCTGGCTCATGTGACGACTCCTGTTACACGGATATCCGGCGTCCCGGTATTGATCAGGAAGTCCCTTCCTCTTCGTAGGTGATGACCTGGTCCCGCCCCTGTTTTTTGGCTTCATACAGCGCATGGTCTGCCTGGCGGATCAGTGCCTCGGCATCCTCGCTGGTTGAAGGAATCATGGCCGCCACGCCCAGACTGATGGTCAGCGGAACCTGCTTGCCCTTGACCATGTACTCGGATGCGGCCACTTTTTCCCGGACGCGTTCGGCCACCGCCCGCGCGCCGGCCAGATCGGTGCCGGGAAGAAGAATGCAGAATTCCTCGCCGCCGTAACGGGCGAGCAGATCGCCCCCGCGTGTGACGCACTCGCTCATCATGCCGGCCACGGCGCGCAGGCAGTCATCGCCCACCAGATGGCCATACTGATCATTGAATGCCTTGAAATGGTCAATATCGGCGATGACCAGTGACACCGGCTGCTGGTGACGATAACCACGTACATATTCGCGGATCAGCTGCTCATCGAAGTGACGCCGGTTATGCAGCCCGGTCAGCGCGTCGCGGCTGCTGAGTTCCTGCAGGGTGGCATTGGCCTCACGCAGCTCGCGGGTGCGTTCGGCCACTTTGTGTTCCAGCTCCTGTCGGGCTTCGTGTTCAGTGCGCAGCG
>PWYF01000162.1 GCA_003567955.1 Thiotrichales bacterium | reverse complement strand
TTTCAAAGGTCTCGGCATCAAAGATGGTGGCGGTGCCTTCCCAGTTGTTGCCCACCAGCACCACATTGCGCAGCTCGTCCTGCACCTCGTCCGCCATCGCCGCGGGCGCCATTAAAAACAGGCTCGCGCACAGCAGGGCGCAGGTAAGCAGTGGCTTTCGTACCAGATTCATTCGCGTCATGATGCCCTCGTATCGGTTTCGCCGGATTCCAGCGTAAATTATCCATATGTATTATCCATATACTAACAATAACGTCTTGAACGGGGCTGCTACCCGGCCTTCGGCCGGGCGTTTCCAGTTTCCAGTGTTCAGTTTTCAGAGGCGCGCCTGCGGCGCGAAAACCAAAAAGCATGAACCATGAAGAGCATGAAGAACACGAAGGGGTGGGGCTGGCTGATGTCACGGGGCGGATGCCCGGATAGCCAGGGGGGATCAGTAGTTTCAGAGGTAACCCGGGATTTGGCGCGCTCCGTCACTCCCGCGCAGGCGGGAATCCAGGAGTCCTGCCACTTTCCCCTCGGTCCCCGCTTGCGCGGGAATGACGGCAGCCAAAGCCGCGGGTCATTCTCCATAACCCTTCGTGCCCTTCATGCTCTTCATGGTTCATGCTTTTACTCGCTGCGTCGTAATACACTACCGATCTTTCCCGCCAGGCCCGCAAACACTTCAGGGACGGTCTGAAAACGGAAAACATGAAATTGAAAATTCCCGGCGGAGCGCGGGGAGGAAAACGATGATGCGAAAAGTATTGGCGGTGGTGTTGGTGGTGGTGCTGGCGGCTGGGGGCTGGCTGGCGTGGCAGTGGCAACAGCGGCCGTCGCTGGAGGCTTATGCGCATCTGTATTTGCCGCCGGCTGATGAGCAGGACGGCTTGCGGGTGACCTGGCTGGGGGTGTCCACGTTGCTGATCGAGGATGGCGAGACCGCCATCATGACGGACGGCTTTTTCAGCCGGCCGGGGCTGTTGCGGGTAGCGCTGACACGTATCGCGCCGGACCCGGAGCGCATCCGGCGGAATCTCGCCCGCGCCGGGGTGGACGAGCTGGCGGCGGTGATTGTGTTGCACTCGCATTATGATCACGCCATGGATGCCCCCGTGGTCGCGGAACAGACCGGGGCGGTGCTGGTGGGCTCGGAGTCTACGGCCAATGTCGGCCGGGGGCTGGGCCTGGATGAGTCGCGTATCCGCGTGGTGGAAGATGGCGACACGCTGCGTTTCGGCGATTTTGAAATCCGCTTTGCGGCCTCGCGGCATGTGCCGCACGGGCAGGCCATGGGCGTAATTGATCAGCCGCTTGCCCCGCCCGTACGTGCCAGTAATTACCTGGAAGGCGGTAGCTGGTCGGTACGGGTCGGCCATCCGCAGACGAATATGCTGGTGCAGGGCAGTGCCGGCTTCGTGCCGGATGCGCTGGCGGACTGGTCAGTGGATGTGGTCTGGTTGGGTATTGGCCTGCTCAGTCAGCAGTCGCCGGAGTATATGGCGCAATACTGGCGGGAAATGGTCACGACGACCGGCGCGCAGCGCGTGATTCCCTTTCACTGGGATGATTTTTTTCGTGATCTGGAACAGCCGCTGATACCCTTCCCGACCATGGTTGACGATTTTGATGCCACCATGCAGGCCCTGATGGGTTACGCCGAAAATGATGGCGTGGAGTTGCGTCTGGTGGATGCCTGGCAGCCGGTGGAACCGCTGGCCGAATAGATTGACGGGAGACAAGCATGGATTTTGATCATTCCGAACGCGCGCAGCATTTGATGGCTAACCTGCAGCGCTTCATGCAGGACAAGGTGATCCCCGCCGAGTCGGTGTATTACGAGCAACTGGTACACAGCAATGACTGGCGCGAGTGGAAAGTCCCCCCGGTGATGGAAGAACTCAAGGCCGAGGCAAAAAAGGCCGGGCTCTGGAACCTGTTCCTGCCGGATGAAAACTACGGCGCCGGGCTGGATAACCGTGATTATGCGCCGCTGGCCGAGATCATGGGGCGCAGCTTTATTGCGCCCGAGGTCTTCAACTGTGCAGCGCCGGATACCGGCAACGCCGAGGTGCTGTATCAGTACGGCAGTGAGGGACAGAAAAAACAGTGGCTGGAGCCGCTGCTTGATGGCGAGATCCGTTCCGGTTTTGCCATGACCGAACCGGCCGTCGCTTCCAGTGATGCCACCAATATGGAGGCCACCTGTGAGGTGGACGGAGACGAGGTGGTCATCAACGGTCAGAAGTGGTGGACCAGCGGCGCCGGTGATCCGCGCTGCAAGTTTCTCATCTTCATGGGCGTCACGGATCCGGAAGCTGACCGTCATCATCGCCACTCCATGGTGCTGGTGCCGATGGACGCGCCAGGGCTGAAAATCATCCGCATGCTGCCGGTGTTCGGGCATCTGGATGAACCGCACGGCCATGCCGAGATCGTATTCGACAATGTGCGGGTGCCCGCGAGCAACTTCATCGCCGGGCCGGGCAAGGGCTTCGAGGTGGCCCAGGGTCGGCTGGGGCCGGGCCGCATTCATCATTGCATGCGCGCCATCGGTGCCGCCGAGTATGCGCTGGAGCGCCTGTGTCAGCGCGCCCTGGGGCGGGGGGCCTTTGGCAAGCCGCTGGCCAATCTGGGTGGCAATCGCGATGTGATCGCCAACTGCCGCATGGCCATTGATCAGGCGCGCCTGTTGACCCTCAAGGCCGCCTGGGCGCTGGACAAGCATGGCACCTTCGGCGCGATCACCGATGTGTCGGCGATCAAGGTGATTGCCCCCAACGTGTTGCAGATGGTGGTGGATGCCGCCGTGCAGATCCACGGCGGCGAAGGCGTCGCCGACCCGCAACTGAGCCGTCTTATGGGCATGGCGCGCGTGCTGCGCCTGGCCGATGGCCCCGACGAGGTTCACCGCGGCCTGGTTGCCCGCCTGGAGCTGGGTAAATATAAACCCGCGCGCTAGGCGCGCGGGCGTTTCAGGTTTTAGGTTTTAAGTGGGCGCGCCTGTGGCGCGGTCGTGTCGCGCCGCAGGCGCGCCATATATTGCGATGTGCGCGAAGCGCACAAGGCCGCTGTCTTAAGACCTGAGACTTAAGACCTAAAACGCCCGCGCGAAGCGCGGGCTAGGGCGTAAACAACCGGGTGTTCGGGGCGGCCATTACGGCGGCAATTGCGGCCGGGCCGGCGACACCCACACCCTTGCGCAGATCGTCTGCCGTCTCCTCGCGATTGGGCAGGAAGATGGCGCAGACTTCCACCTTGACGCCGGCCTCGATCAGGCCTCCCAGCATTTGCCGGGCAGAGACGCCGGCTGGCTGCACGACTGCACTGCCGGTGTTGCTTTCCTTGAGTGCCAGCTCGGCGGCAGCATCACACAGCAGCACCTGGGCGGTGCCGCCCTCGGCCAGGTAATGGCGGGTGAGAATCAGGCCCATGGCCAGGGTGTGGTCGGATTCTGCCGTCAGCACGGTGAGCAGATGCCCGGGTTTTTGGTGTTCACCGGCATGGGCATTGGCAAACAAGAGGGTGCAAATCATTAACAGGGTCGTAATTGTCGTGCGCATGGTGGTTTCCCTTGATGTGAAAAACGGATGATAAAACCGGATCATGATCAGGGTCATGGTACATGCGGGGTATTCCGGCAATCATTGATCCGGATCATGTCGCGGAGAAATAGATGTGGGAGCGACTTTTCTGGCGGCCATTGGCGGCCACTTGCGTGGCCCTTGGGGCAACCGGGGTCGTCGTGCCCGGTTTGCCGACCACCCCGTTTTTGCTGGTGGCGGCCTGGGCGGCCAGCCACGGCTGGCCGGAAATGGAGCAGCGGCTGCTGGCCCACCCGGAATACGGCCCGGTGATCCGGCGCTGGCGTGAGCGCCGGGCGGTGCCGCGGCGGGCCAAGTGGATGGCTACCGGGCTGATGCTGGTCAGTGTGATCAGTATTGCCGTGGCGCCGGTGCCGGTGTGGCTGCAATGGGGGTTGCCGCCGTTTCTGGCCTGCGTGGCGCTGTGGTTGTGGACGAGGCCGGAAACATAGTCCGCGCTTTGCGCGGGCGTTTTCAGTTTGAGGTTTTCAGTTTTCAGACAGTGGCCTTGTGCGCTTCGCGCACTTCGCGGTGGATGGGGGTGTCTGCGTCTGTAGTCGAAGTTGGTTATGCTGGGCAAGACAGAATGAAGTTCCGGGGGTGGATGATGAAACTGCAAACTGTCGTGCCTGTTTTATTGCTGTTGGTGCTGGGTTTGGCGGGTTGTGAGCGGGAGGCTGCGACCACACCGGCGGAGCCCGATCCGGCTGATCTTGATGGTGACTATGTCGAGACCGGTGACCTGGATGCAATCAACCAGCGCGGGATATTGCGTATTCTCGTGCATCGCGAAGCCAGCGGTTATCTGCCGCGTGAAGGTTACCCGGCGGATATCGAGCGGCGTCTGGCCGAGGATTTTGCCCGTGATCGCGGGCTGGAGCCGGTGCTGGTGGCGGTGGATGATTTTGGCGAGTTGATCAACGCCCTGCTTGAAGGACGTGGTGATGTGGTCGCGGCCAATATGACAGTCACCGCCTCGCGGGCCGAGCAAGTGGCTTTTTCTGTGGGCCTGGACTCGACTCGCGAAATGCTTGTGGGGCGTCGCGGCGGTCCTGTCGCCGGCGGGATTGACGATCTGCGCGGGCACAGTGTTGGCGTGCTGCGCCATACCACCTTCTGGGACGTGGCCCAGGCACGCCTCGCTGATGACGAGGCTATAGAGATTGTGCCGCTGTCCTCGACCCTGGGCAGTGATGCGGTACTGGATGGCCTGGCGGCCGGAGACTATGACTTCACCATTCAGGACAGCAATGTGCTGGATATGGTGCAAACCTACCGGCGGGATGTTGAGAGCCAGTTTGCGCTGGGCGAGCGCCGACCGCTGGCCTGGGCGGTGCGCCAGGATAACCCCGAATTGCTCGCCGCCCTGAACCGCTTCCTGACCCGTGAGCGACTCACCCGGGCGGATGTCGAGGACCATACCGACGATCTTGACGGCATCCGCGAACGCCGGGTGCTGCGGGTGCTCACACGCAACAACGCCACCACCTATTATCTCTATCGCGGCTCCCTGGTCGGTTTTGAATACGAGATGGCCCAGCGCTTTGCTGCGCAACTCGGCGTGCGGCTGCAGATGGTGGTGGCGGATGACCATGCGCAACTCATGCCCATGCTGCGAGACGGACAGGGCGATATGATCGCGGCCTTCTTTACCCATACCGAGGCCCGCGAACGGCAGGGTGTGCGTTTTTCCCGTCCCTATCATTACGCCACGGAAACCGTGGTGGGCCAGCGTCGTGACGCGGTGCTGGCGTCGCCTGAAGACCTTGCCGGGCGCACCCTGCATCTGCGCGAGGTCAGCAGTTACTGGGAAACCGCAGAAGCGTTGCAGGAAGCCGGCATTGACGTCGAGCTGGCGGCGGTGCCGCCGGATATGGAAACCGAGCAGATCATCGCCCGCGTGGGTGAGGGTGAGTTTGATCTGACCATCGCCGACAGCCATATCCTCGAGTCCGAAATGACAGTGCGTGATGATATTCATGGCCTGTTGGCACTCGGCGAGCCGGTGGCTCACGGCTGGGTGGTGCGCGAAGACAACCCCGAGCTGCTGGCCGCAATCAATTCGTTCTGGGATGAAGAATATCGCGGCCTTCACTACAACATCCTGTATCGCCGCTATTTCCAGAACGAAACGCGGATGCGCGCCCAGCGCGCCGGGCGGATCGAGCTGACCGGTGAGGGCCAGCTCTCGGATTGGGATGAACTGACGCGGCGTTATGCCGAAGAATATGACTTTGACTGGCGCCTGATTCTTTCCCAGATGTATCAGGAAAGCCGCTTTGACCCCGAGGCTGTTTCCTGGATGGGGGCCATGGGTCTGATGCAGATCATGCCCCGCACGGCCGAGGAAATCGGTCTGCAACCGGTGACCGAACCCGAAATCGGCATCCACGCCGGTGTGCACTACATGAACTGGCTGCGTGAGCGCTTTCCGGATCACCTGCCGGTGGACGAACGCACCTGGTTCTCGCTGGCGGCCTACAATGCCGGCATCGGGCATGTGCGCGATGCGCGTCGGCTGGCGGCCATGCAGGGGCTGGACCCGGATCGCTGGTTCGGCAATGTGGAAGAGGCGATCCTGCTGCTGTCCGATCCCCAATACCACCGCGAGGTCCGTCATGGCTTTGTCCGCGGCCGCGAGCCCTACAATTATGTGCGCCATATTCGCGATCGTTACCGGGTCTATACAGAACTGGTGGAGGAATAGTATCCGAGGTCATCAATGACACTGGTGCGCAATGCGTTTCTGATCCTGAGTGTGCTGGCGGTGGCGACCGTGGTGGCGCTCGGGCTGTACTGGCCGGCGGCACACTGGGCCTGGCTGTTGCTCGCGCCCGTGCTGGTGATCGGCTATCACGATCTGTGGCAGAAAAAGCACACCATCCTGCGCATCTATCCGGTGGTCGGGCATTTCCGGTATATGTTCGAGTCGGTGCGCAAGGAAATCCAGCAGTATTTCGTCGAGAACGAGCTGGATGGCAAGCCCGTCAGCCGCGAGTTCCGCAGTCTGGTCTACCAGCGCGCCAAAAAGGCCGATGACACCCGTTCTTTTGGCACCCTGTTCAATGTCTACGGGGATGGCTATGAATGGCTGAATCATTCGATAGCGCCCGTGCATTGTGAGCCCGAGAGTCTGCGTGTCATGTTTGGCGGCCCCGACTGCAAGCAACCCTATTCCGCCTCACCCATGAATATCTCTGCCATGAGTTATGGCGCGCTCAGTCGCAACGCCATCCTGGCGCTTAACCGCGGCGCGAAGCTGGGCAACTTTGCTCATAACACCGGGGAGGGGGGCATTTCTCCTTATCATCTTGACCATGGCGGCGATCTGGTCTGGCAGATTGGCACCGGCTATTTTGGTTGCCGCACTCGCGAAGGGGGGTTCAACAGTGAGCTGTTTGTCGAGAAGGCCACTCTCCCTGCTGTAAAAATGATCGAGATCAAACTCTCCCAGGGCGCCAAGCCGGGCCACGGCGGGGTTTTGCCCGCGGCCAAGGTGTCTCGCGAGATCGCCGAAATCCGCCATGTGCCGGTGGGGCAGGATGTGATCTCGCCGCCGGGGCATTCGGCCTTTGACAGCCCCCGTGGCTTGCTGGAATTCGTTGCCCGCTTGCGCGAGCTCTCCGGGGGCAAGCCGGTCGGTTTCAAGTTGTGTATTGGCGACCGCACGGAGTTTCTGGCCATTTGCAAGGCCATGCATGAAACCGGCATCACCCCGGATTTTATTACCGTGGATGGCGGAGAGGGCGGCACGGGCGCCGCGCCAGTGGAATTGACCAACTCCGTGGGTATGCCGTTAAGGGATGCCCTGAATTTTGTTCATAATGCCCTGTTGGGCACGGGGGTTCGGGATCGGATCCGGGTCATTGGCGCGGGCAAGGCGTTCTCTGCTTTCCATGTACTCAGATTGATGGCGCTGGGGGCGGATACAGTCAACTCGGCTCGCGGCATGATGCTGGCGCTGGGTTGTATACAGTCGCGCAGTTGCAACACCGACAAGTGTCCCACCGGGATTACCACGCAGAATCCCTCACGCTACAAACAGCTCGATGTTACCGACAAGGGCGTGCGGGTGGCCAATTACCATCATTCCATGATGATCACACTGGCAGAATTGCTGGGTATTCTCGGTCTCGGGGCCGTTGCGGAGGTGGAGCTGAGACACGTCAATCGTCGCGTCAACCAGGGGCAGGTGATGAGCTATGAGCAGCTCTATCCGCGCATCCCGGACAGTTGCCTGCTGGATGAAACGACCGTCCCGGCGGCCTGGCGCCCGGACTGGGAGCGTGCCAGGGCGAATGCCTGGCGCTGATCAACGTGCGGTCCGGCCGTGATACCGGATGCGGTTGTCAGCGTTTCCGGCACAGGGTCAGGCCATCGGCCACGGGCACCAGGCTGATGTCCACCCGAGTGTCATCGTTGATGTGCTCATTGAATGTGCGAATAGCGCGGGTGTTTTCGTCATCCGCCGCCGGATCAACGACCTTGCCGTCCCACAGGGTGTTATCCACCAGGATCAGTCCGCCCCGGCGCACCAGTTTCAGGCAGGCCTCGTAGTAGTCGATATATTCCGGCTTGTGCGCATCGATAAAAGCCATGTCCCATTGCCCGGCATCGCCTTCCTCAAGCCGGCTTTCAAGGGTTTGCACGGCCGGGGCCAGCATCAGTTCAATGCGCTCGCTCACCCCCGCGTTTTCCCAGTGGCGTTGTGCAATGCGAGTCCACTCGTGGCTGATGTCGCAGGCCAGGATGCGGGCGTCAGCGGGCAGGGCCTCGGCCATCACCAGGGTGCTGTAGCCGGTAAATACACCCACCTCGATATAACGTCTGGCCCCCATCAACCGGGCCAGCATTTGCATGAACTGGCCCTGCTCCGGAGCAATTTGCATATTGTGTTCGGGCAGCGCGGCGGTTTCCTCGCGCAGTGCGCGAGCTGCTTGCGATTCCCGCAGACTGTGTTCAAGCAGGTAGGCGTGCAGCTTGTCAGTCAGGGGCGTGGGGCGGTTGGACATGAGGGATCACTCCATAGGGTGCGGCAAACGGGGATTAACACAATAAGACTTTACAGCTGGCTTGTGGAGCCTCTCGAAGCTTGCGCATCCGGTTTGTCTGGTGCCCTTACTCACGCCCTGTTACGTTATGAAACCAGTCCTGGTCCACCACACTCCGGAATAGTGACATGCCCGCAATCTTTCGTCTTTGCATCATGCTGGCCGCGATCGGCGCGATGCTGTTTGTGTTGTTCTTCTGGCTTGATGTTCGCGTCGACCGGTTGCTGGCGGGCACGCGCGCCGGAGATATGCTGCAGGTACAGAGTGACGAGTGCTGGTTGCTGCAGCGCCGCGGGCTGATTGATACGGAAATTCACTGTGGCCGGGGGCGCCGCCTTGAGGTGCAACGGCTGGAATAATCGGCAGAGGTGTTGCGTGTCCATACACGACACCCCACCGACACAGCCAGGGTTCAGTGATCTGGATACAGTCGCCATATCTCGCGCTGATTGAGATGGAAAACACCGTCTTCGAGCTGTATCCGTATTTCCAGATTGTCGCCGCTTTCCACCACCAGTCCCTGGGCGATGAACTCATCGATTTGCATCTCGGCCATGCTCTCCAGGTCGGCCTCAAGCTCCGGATGCAAAACGCCGTCACCCAGAGCGTGCACCAGCGTCTTGCGTACCAGCGTCCGCCCCGCGATTAATCGTCCCTCAGCCTGCAAAAGACGGGTCAGATTGCCCTGGTCCAGGTGCCGGTCAAATTCCGCATCATCGCTCACCGCCAGCAGCAGGCGGCCATCGCCTTCAAGCGCGCCACCGTCCAGGCCAAGGGAGAGTTTGTCGATACGCAGCCCCGGCCCGTGTCGGGCCATCTCGCGCAGGTTGCCCCGGACTTCTTCCAGTAGTTCGCTGGCGTAATCATCCGCCGGCGCGTCCGGATGCGGTGGCGGTAATTCAGCCAGCCGTTCCTGGAGGGCAACCAGACCGCCGGTATCCAGATTGAACAGCGTCACATCAAGCTGCACCGGCGCCGTACGAAAACCACCGGACTCTATAGAAGCCGCG
>PWYF01000195.1 GCA_003567955.1 Thiotrichales bacterium | reverse complement strand
TACCGTGTTAAAAGGGGCTGCAGCTACGGCACTGTACGGATCTCGAGCAATTAACGGTGTAGTAGAGATCACCACACGCCAGGGGCAGTCTCGTCCCGGTATCGGTGTTCGTTTCAGCCAAAGAACTCATGTTAAAGATCCCTATGACGGACCTGCTTTTCAAAATGTTTTTGGGCCGGGTACAATTCCCGGTGCTGCCAGCGGATTGAGTGATCCGTTTAATGTTCAAAATGAATTTTTCGTTGACTCTGAAGGAAGGTCATTTTACCAGCGACACCAGTTTTCATACGGTCCCCGAATGGATGGGCAGACGATGGTTCTGGATCTTGACGGACAGACGATGATACCGAACAATCCAACGCCGAATAACTTTCTCGATCTATATGAGCGAGGAGTTTATAGCAATACTAATCTTCAGATTGATGGCGGCAGTGAATCAACGACATTCCTGATTTCCGGAACGAACACAACCGAAACCGGGACAACTCCCAATAACGACTTCAATCGTTCGTCGATCTTTTCAAGAGTAACTCATCAATTGAATGATTACATACGGGCAGATGTGGGATTAAGTTATGCACATAGCACAGCTGAAAATCCTCCGGGAAACAACCTTCAGCACGCCTTTATTACTTCTTCTTTCTTCAGAAACTACGATACAGCCAAATGGAAAGATCAGTACAGAGCTCCACATGGGGGTGTTCACTCAACGGCTCATGGTGATCCGCTGGGTTCTGTGCCGGGTCTGGGTGTATTTTTTGCTCTGAATGAAAATTCGAATCAGCGAAGAGAGGAGACCTTGCGTCTTACCACGAAGGTAAATTTTGATATTGCCGAGTGGTTTAATATTGATGTGGATGGTTACATCAATAATTACTATATCCGTAATGAGACCAAAAACCTGGGAGCGGGTTTTGCAAATTCGGGTGGTTCCTACTCACTTGGCCACCAAAGAAGAGAAGAGATCGACGGGAAGGTCTTCTTTAACTTCCTTGGCCAGATCACTGAAGACTTTTCCGGTTCATTCACGATTGGTGCAGAATACTTCAACCAGGAGGCATCTTCAACCAGTGCCAATACTAACGGCGGGTTGACTGTGCCAGGCCAGTATTTCCTCGCAAATAGTGTAAACACACCTACGGCAAATGCAAGTGTGTTCGGAACCAAGCGGATGAACTCAGTTTTCAGTTATGCAAACGTGGAGTGGAGAAATCAGCTGTTTCTTAATCTTACAGGGCGTCATGACTGGACATCCACACTGACCTATTCCGACGGTACAGGAAACAACAACTATTTCTATCCTTCAGTAAGTTTGTCATGGCTGGCAACAGAAACCTTTGATTTGCCTGATCTGTTTTCTTATGTGCAGTTCAGAGGATCTTATGCCGAGGTAGGCAATGACTACAGTATCTATTCCATCAACCCGGGATTTGCACACCAGGGCAACATTCAGTCACTTACCGGCCAGAATCTTGTAAGGGTTTCCTATAACAGCAATGTGGTGCCTAACCTCGATCTGCAGCCAGAGCGTAAAAAGGCCTGGGAGTTTGGTACGGATATCCGCATTCTGAATGAAAGAGTAGGCCTGGATTTTACATGGTATCGTGAGAATACAATTAATCAGATTCTCGACATTCCTGTTCCCTCTGAAACCGGCGTATCCGCACAGTTAATCAATGCTGGAGATATTCAAAACCAGGGTATTGAGCTTGCTCTTAACACACGAATTATAGAGCGTCCGGACTTGCGATGGGGCTTAGACTTTACGTATACCCGGAACAGAAATATGATTAAAGAGCTGCACGAAGATATCACCCGATTTAATCTTTATGAAAGTGCTACGTTTGGTAATACACGGGTAGGTACTGTTGCATTTGTAGGTGAAGAGTGGGGCGTACTCTACTCAGATTCTGCTCCCGCAGTTGACCCTGAAACAGGTATGAAACTCCTGAACTGGGACAATACTTTCCGAGGTGCTCATTATATTCGTTCAGGTGAACAGCAGGAAGTGGGTAACATGAATCCCAAATTTTTGGGAAGTATGAGTTCAAGTATGTACTACAGAGGATTCAGTCTCAATATCTTGTTAGATGCCAAAATTGGTGGTGATGTTTCCAACTACGCGGGCCGATATGGCCACTCGTACGGAAACCTTGAATCATCGCTCAAGTGGCGTGACCTGGAGTTTGGCGGAATGGATTGGACTTCCCGGCACACGGGAAATACCTACACAGACGGTATGATTCCTGAGGGAATATTCCAGGATGGCACCGTAATTGATGGGGTGGATGTGAGTGGTATGTCCTATCAGCAAGCGTTCGATGCCGGACATGTAGATCCTACTCATGCTGCAGTTTATCACTACTGGAATAATGCCTGGAGCAGAGGTGTGATCAATGAAAATGTAGTTCACGAAAATTCCTATATCGGTATTCGTGAAGTGATGCTGGGTTATGACGTTCCTGTGCGAATTGCCAACAGGCTGAACGTGAATAGCCTGAGAATTGCCGTGTTCGGCAGAGATCTTGGCTTCCTGTACAAAACCATGCCAAATAATATGCATCCGTTCTCTGTGCGAAATACCCATGCAGGATCTGCACACGTTTGGGGTGTTATACCTTACATCCGAACAATTGGCGTGAACCTGGATATTCAATTTTAATCAGCGAATGTTCTCAAAAGCATCTTAAACTAAGAAGATTATGAAAAAAATAACTCAATTTATGGCCGTCATCCTGTTTGCAGCGATGATGAGTTCCTGTACAGATGATTTTGCCGCGATTAATGAAAATCCGGCACAAATCAATGATCCGAATCCGGCCCATCTGTTTACAGAGTCAATCTATCAGATGGGAAATTACAAGTACACGGAGTGGTTTTATGACAACTATAACTACTTTTGGCGCTGGAATCAGTCCACCGTATTTATAAGTGGAAATGAATCCCAGTTCACAGATGTAGGTGCTACCGGTGGCCGCTATAGTAATACATACACGATCACAAGAAACCTGTATGAAATCAGGCGACAGATCGATAATATGAGTGCTGATGAACAGGCCGAACGTGCACACATGAGGGCTATCACATATATCCCATCCATTTATCAGGCCATCCGTGCATCCGATCTTTATGGTTCTATGCCGTGGAGTGAGTCAATGCAGGGACGATATGATGGCAATTTTACGCCCCGATACGACACACAGCCGGAACTATTTGAGCAGTGGATCGATCAGTTGAATGCTGCCATCGACGTTCTGATAAGCAACCCTTCCGGTCAACTCTCTTTTGGCCAACAGGATTTTATCTACGGTGGTAATGCCGCGAACTGGGCACGTTTTGCCAATTCACTGAAATTACGTATCGCCGTTCGGGTAGAAGGGCAGGATCCGCAATGGGCACAGCAAATTATTAATGATGCCATAAGCAACCCGGCAGGAATCATCGAAAACCGCGACCAGGAGTTTATCTGGGCGCCATCCGGTGAGTACACTGGCCAGGCTCATGACTTCTGGGGAAATCCCTCGGCAGCTTATAACTTTATCAGCAAGCTTGTTGAGCTGAGAGATCCGCGAACTCACTTCTATTTTGAGCCAAATAACTTTACTCAAAATGCAGTGGATACTTTTACAGAGCAGGGTAGAAATATGCCCAACTGGATCAATCCGGATGAGCCTGTGACCCGGTGGCACCGTTACAGAGGCGGACCGGTAACCCCTGAACTGGCAAATACATTGCCCTGGTATGGCAGTTTTACGGATAATGATGGTTCAAACTACAACCAGCTTTCGCATGTAAACCGGCGCTTTTTCAACCCCAACTATGACGGCGGAAATGGCTATTACAGAGATGCCCTCTATTCTGCAGCCGAAGTTGCTCTCTACATGGCTGAATTTATTGAAAAAGGGTATGTAACCGGACAAGGCTCAGCTCAGGAGTGGTACGAAAGAGGCATCCGTATGTCGATGGAAACCGTTGATGATATCGGCCGTGTTGCACAGGTATTCGATTATGATGAAGTAAGCATAACCGATGCCCAAATCAATGAATACCTTGCACAGGATCATGTAGCACTGAACGGATCGGACCATCTGGAGAAAATTTATTTCCAGCAATACATCAATAATTTCCGGTATCCGACCGAGCAGTTTGCACTTACCCGCAGAACAGGGTTCCCAAGTGTGAATGGTAATATATTAATGTGGGAGCTACCCCGTGCTGGTGGTGCAGAGCTCGCTATACCGAGAAGATTGACGATAAATGAGCCGAGTAACCCCATAAATATTGATAACTTCCGAAGCGCCATGCAGGAACAGGGCTGGAGTGCTGGAGCTAACAGCGGTTCTGTACTAAACCAGGAACGCGTATGGTGGGATACCAACAATCCTAACTTTGGAACAGGTACCTTCTGATAAGTGCCTGGTATAATATAATATGTTAAAATTGATAAAGGGTGTCCGTTTGTTCGCGATACCCTTTATTTTTATAAGGTTGCTTCATTTCTCTAAACCCGGATAAACTCACACCATTATGAAACATCGACTGATACCGATTGCAACCTCACTTCTGCTTGTTTTTTCTTCTTTTGGAATAATTCCTGAAAGAGCATACAGCCAAAATACCATCACATTTGATGAAGGCCTGGTTGTTCCCATGAGCCACAACTATTCACGTACGGCCGTTCATACCGATAAGATTGAATGGCAGCTCATACATGGTGAATTTGAATCTCCCGAAGCCGGACAAATTGCCGGGATACATGCTAATGGTGATACCCTGCGCTGGCACTCTGTGGAAGTGAATGATGAAGGCCGTTTTGCGGGCCAGGCAATGCGGTCGGGCTATCTTTATCTCAGCTTTGAATCGGATGAAGAGAAGGTGATGTGGCTGCATGCCGACGGCCACAATATGGCCTACGTGAATGGTGTTCCGCGTGCCGGAGATATTTACGCCTACGGATATGTGTACCTGCCCATTGAAGTACAGGAAGGCAAAAACGAAATTCTGCTCAGAAGTGCAAGATGGGGAGGCATTCGGGCAAGTGTAGAGCCGGCTGAAAAAGAGGCCGGATTTTTACCAGGTGATCTTACCCTTCCGCACATTCTTCCGGGTGAACAGGAGCCGCTTTGGGGAGGAGTTCAGGTCATCAACAGTACATCCAGTTATATTGAAGGGGCTGACATAAAAACCACACTCAATGGAAATGAAATGGTTGCAGAATTGCCATCCATTCCGCCAATGACAGTTCGAAAAGTCCCGTTTCAATTCGATCCCTCCGCAGCCGGTGAAGATCAGGGTAATGTTGATGTTCAGCTTGAATTGTTTCACAACGGAAGCCAGATCGATGAAACAACGATCCAGGTAACCGTGATGGAACCATTACGCCACTACAGCCGTACATTCATCAGCGAAATAGATGGCAGCGTGCAATATTATAGTGTGGCACCGCAGAAGGGTGGCCACGTAGATGGCTCAGCTCTCTTTTTATCTGTGCATGGTGCTGAAGTGGAGGCGATCAGCCAGGCCCGCGCCTATCAGCCCAAAGATTGGGGAACCCTGGTGGCTCCAACCAACCGCCGGCCGCGCGGTTTTAACTGGGAAGACTGGGGGCGCATGGATGCCCTGGAGGTGCTTGAAATTGCAAAAGAAATATACAATCCTGATCCGCAGCGCATTTATCTGACCGGCCACTCAATGGGCGGCCACGGTACCTGGTACCTCGGGGCCACCTATCCGCATTACTGGGCAGCCATTGCACCCGCTGCAGGATACCCGACTCTCCGCGGATATGGCTCGCATGATGGCACAGTACCCGATCATGATGATCTTACTGATGCTGAATCGATGCTTCTGCGTTCAAGCAATCCCGGAGATGTGATGAGTTTGATTCCTAACTATCAGTCCCACGGCGTGTATGTACTCCACGGAGATGCCGACCGCGTTGTATCGGTTGAGCACGCCCGAATTATGCGATATGAGCTGGGTAAATTCCACCCAGATTTTACCTACTACGAATATCCGGGGGGTTCGCACTGGTACGGGAATGAAAGCGTGGACTGGCCACCCCTGTTTGAATTCTTCAGGGATCGCACTATTCCTCTTTCCGAAGAAAAAGATGAGATTCAGTTCATTACGGCTAATCCGGGAATATCTCACGAATATCACTGGGCTGCGGTTGAACAACAGGTCAAACCGCTGGAGATGAGCCGGTTTCAAATCGAAAGGGATCGCGAAGAAAATACAATCAGCGGTAGTACAGAAAATATTGCCCGGATTAGTTTCGATCTTAGTCTGTTTGATGCCGGACAGTATGTGAGTATTGAGCTGGATGATACTCCGGCCATAAATCATACAGTGACGGATGCGGCATCCATTTCATTAACATTTGACGGTTCGACCTGGAGTGAAGCTGCTCCGATTGCAGCCGAAGAGAAAGGTCCGCACAGGTATGGAGCGTTCAAAGAAGCTTTTAAAAACCGGATGGTATTTGTGTATGGCACATCAGGTAGTGAAGAAGAAAACCGGGCCACATATAATAAAGCCCGTTATGATTCAGAAACATGGTATTATCGCGGGAACGGTGCGGTGGATATGGTTGCCGATCGTGATTTCTCACCTGAAGAGTACAGCGACAGAGGTGTTATTTTATACGGAAACAGCGATACGAACAGTGCATGGAGCAGTCTGCTGGAGGAAAGTCCTATCCAGGTTTCAAGAGATCACATTGAAGTTGGAAACCAGCGGTTTGAAGGGGATGACCTTGGTACCTACTTTGTCTACCCGCGACCCGACAGTGATACCGCAAATATTGCCGTGATCAGCGGAACCGGAGTGAAAGGAATGAAATCAGTGACTGGGAACCAATACTATGCCGGCAGCAGCGGATTTCCGGATTTTATGGTTTTCAATTCATCCATGCTTCTGAGCGGAACAGAAGGTGTCTTAAGTGCAGGATTCTTCGATAACAACTGGGGTCTTGATTCGGAGAATACAGTGATCATTACTTCATATTGATCACTGCCTCAATTACACGGACGGCAAAACCCGCAATGTTTTTTTCAAAAAGCTGCAGAATTCCATTCTTACTGCCATTGGTGCCAAAGAAACATTGCGGGTTTATTGCGAAACTTCATTCTTGACACAGCACTGGAGGAATGTCAGTATTTAAAGGGGTGTTTATAGGTTTTTCCGCGATCTGGTAAACATCCCCAAAATCCCCTTTTTTAAGGGGGACTTTTGAGGTCATTTTTTAAGAATCGAACTCAGGTTCAAAGGCTGTTCAACCCTGGTGTAGAATAGCCTTTTTTTAGTGTGCCGTGCATGGCAACCAACTTGGTGGTGAGAGTCCACTATGGGGGTTTGTAATCGCCAACCATTAGCCAAGAGCAAGGGTGTCCATCGCGAGGTGGAATCTGAAGGAAGCTGGCGGCAAAGCTCTGCCCCGAGGAACACGAACCTTATCAGGCATATTCGATGGGATGAGACTGCTAAACAAGTTGAAGTCCAAAGATTACACGGACATCGAAGTGTAAATGAGGCGGGGACATGGAGTGAAAGTGGGTTGCCTTACCGCGGGAGGCCTCATGGACGTGCCGAAACAGTGTATGAAGCACGGAGTAAAGCTAACCATGAGGAGTCAGCCGAGGCCATAGTATCCCGACAGGCCTGTCGGGAGAAGGGCTGAACTGATAAGGTCCATACTGCGGGGCAAATACCTCCCCAATCCTGTTCGCAGGGTAGACATACCCAAGGACAACAGGCAAAAACGGCAACTGGGCATCCCTACGGTCGTGGACAGGGTCGTCCAGCAGGCCATTGCCCAGATACTCATGCCGCTGTATGAACCCCAATTTAGCGATCATAGCTACGGGTTCAGACCAAAGCGCAATGCCCATCAGGCACTAACCAAGTGCAAAGACTACATCACAGAGGGCTATGGTTACGCAGTCGATCTGGACTTGGAAAAGTTCTTCGACAAAGTAAACCACAGCAAGCTGATCGAAGTACTTTCGCGCACGGTCACCGACGGACGGGTTGTATCGTTGATACATAAACAGCTTCATCCTCAGCACCACGATCACGACGGAAAGACTTAGACAAACAGGTTATATATTTCTGTCAGATCATTACCAAAAGGTTAGAATCAAAACGTAAAGAACCGCCCTGTACCAAACGGTACGCAGGGTGGTGTGAGAGGACAGATAGGGAATTAATCTCTATCTTCCTACTCGATTTTATTATGCCTCCCGTTATCTCTTGGATAAGACGATGGGGAAGTCATTGGACGAATTTTTTGAAAATTTAACCAATCAAGATAATTGGATGTTATACCACATGCCAATACGACTACTAACAAAAGATGATAAAGTGTTTCTCCGGATATCGCTTTACCAAGCCATCCATGTTCCTCCCGGAGAAGAAAAAGCCTGATCCTGATTTAGTAAAACATCCGGATCTTGCACGTTTTGCCAGATTGCCGCTAACAAGGAGTGGGAGCTTTATTGCTAAGTCGACTATTGCAGGAAGCTTTGGAAATAGCATTTACATAAAGCCTTCATGAAAAGCTGTTATTATCAGGCTGACAAAGAAAAATCTAACTGATGTATCAGGGATGTTCAGCTCATTGCTTTTTATTCTAATGTCCGGGATAATTTTTCCGGATATTGAAATGGATACCGAAAAACCGGCTTACCTGCTCTATAACCAGGACGGGGAGGTGATATCTTATTCCTTGCTGGTTGAAAAATCGATGGAAAGCGACCTGATTTTCTTCGGTGAGATCCACAACAGTGCAATTGCTCATTGGCTTCAGCACGAGCTGGTGAAGGATCTCTCAGCCGATACCCTGAGAACCACCCATATCGGAATGGAGATGTTTGAAGCCGATCAGCAGCTGCTTATTGATGAGTATTTCGGCGGTCAAATCACTCAAAGCAGTTTCGAGAATGAAGCACGGTTGTGGGATAACTATCAAACCGATTATAAACCGGTTGTAGAATTTGCCAGGGAAAACGGGCTGCGGCTCGTTGCCACAAACATTCCGCGGAGATATGCCACCTCCGTATACAGGCAGGGGCCGGATGTATTGGAAAGCCTCAGTAGTTATTCGAAACAGTGGATCGCACCGCTGCCGGTCGAAGTGGACAGGGAGTTGCCCGGTTATAAGAATATTGCTCAGGCAGCACACGGCCATGGCGGAGATAACCTGGTCTATGCACAAGCGGTTAAAGATGCCACAATGGCCCATTTTATTTTGCTCAATATGGGAGCAGGAGACCGCATGATTCATCTGAACGGTTCTTATCACTCCAATAACCGGGAAGGAATTGTTTGGTATATTAATGATGCCGTTTCCGGTTATGAAATTTTAACGATCAATACGATTGTTACAGATGATCCAAAGGATATTGATCGCGATCACCTGCAGGCGGCTGATGTAACACTGGTTGTACCTTCACGTATGACCACTACGTTTTGAAGTAGATTCAAACGAACTGATTCAGCATTAATCACTATAATTATTTTAATTATTTTGGAACAGAGAAAGTCCCCTCGTGAGAGGGGGAAAATTAGTTAAAAACACGACTTGTCGTGATTTGTTGACTAACGAGGGGTGTGTTTGCCAAGCCATGAAATAGGCGCAGGATACAGAAAATGGCCCTATATCCAGAACACACCCCTCGTTTGGGCCATCATATC
>PWYF01000228.1 GCA_003567955.1 Thiotrichales bacterium | reverse complement strand
CAGGGAAAGGGCAGGGTAATTCGATGAGTTATACGGTTCTGGCGCGCAAGTGGCGGCCCCGCACCTTTGAGGAGATGGTGGGGCAGGAGCATGTGTTGCAGGCCCTGAGCAACGGGCTTGATGCGGACCGTGTGCACCATGCCTTTTTGTTTACCGGCACCCGGGGCGTGGGCAAGACCACCGTGGCGCGCATTCTGGCACGCTGTCTCAATTGCGAGCAGGGAGTCAGCGCCAGGCCCTGTGGTGAATGCAGTGCCTGCCGGGAAATTGATGAAGGCCGCTTTGTGGATCTGATTGAGGTCGACGCCGCCTCCCGCACCCGCGTCGATGATACCCGTGAGTTGCTGGATAACGTCCAGTACGCGCCCAGTCGGGGGCGCTTCAAGGTGTATCTTATTGACGAGGTGCACATGCTCTCCCGGCACTCTTTCAATGCGCTTCTCAAAACCCTCGAAGAGCCGCCGCCACATGTGAAGTTCCTGCTCGCAACCACGGACCCGCAACAATTGCCGGTGACCGTGCTCTCGCGCTGTTTGCAGTTCAACCTCAAGCGCATGACGCCGGGGATGATCCAGGCACAACTGGCAAAGATTCTGGAGGCCGAGGGCATCGAGTTTGAGCCGCTCGCACTGGAGTTACTGGCACGTGCAGCAGAGGGCAGCATGCGCGACGGCCTGAGCTTGCTGGACCAGGCCATTGCCTTCGGTGCCGGGCGGGTGCGAAATGACGATGTGCGTGCCATGCTTGGCACCATTGACCAGGACCATGTCTGGGCCATCCTCAAGGCCCTGGCCGCTACTGATCGTGAGGCCTTGACTGCCGCCCTGCGGCGGCTGGATGAACGGGCACCGGATTATGCCGGGGTGCTTGAAGAACTGGCCCTGGCATTGCAACAGATCGGGTTGCACCAGCATCTGCCTGATGCGCTGGAGGCCGGTGCCAGTGAGCGTGAACAGATTGGCGCGCTGGCAGAGGCGATCAGCCCCGAGGATGTGCAGCTGTGGTACCAGATTGCGCTGATAGGCCGGCGTGATCTGCCCCTGGCGCCGGAGCCGCGGGGCGGCTTTGAAATGATTGTGCTGCGCATGCTGGCCTTTCGGCCCGACACGGGTGGTGAAGCTGCCGCCCCGACGCCGGCGCGGCGCAGTACCGGAAACCCGGCTGCTGCAGCGGCGGCACCAAAGGCGGCGGCAGAACAGCCCGCGGCGCCGGAGCCGCAACCCGGGCCGCAAGCGCAACCCGGCCCCCCCGAAGACAGCCCTTCCGTCCCGGCGTCGTCCGCTGATGGTAGCGCTGGCGAGGCGGCTGGCGGTCGTGACTGGGTGAGTATGGTGCAGGCGCTGGACCTGCGCGGGGTTGCCCAGCAGCTGGCGGTGAACTGCTGGCTGGAGCGGCATGAAGGCAGCCGCATCAAGCTGCAACTCGACCCGGCGCATGAGAACCTGCGTTTGCCCGCGGCCGAAAAGAAATTGCTTGAGGCGCTGCAACGTTTTAACGGTGACCCCGAACTCAAGCTGGATATCACGGTCGGTGAAGGGGAGGGCGACACCCCGGCCCGGCGCGAGGCGCGCCGGCAGGATGTCCGCCAAAAGGCCGCCCTGGAGGCCGTACAGGATGACCCCAACGTACGTGCGCTGGAAAACACTTTCGGCGCCAGACTCAACCCCGATTCAGTCAAACCGCTGGACTGAACAATCCCCTCAGGATAATGGAGGAAGCCAATGAAAGGTGGCATGGGAAAACTCATGAAACAGGCCCAGGAAATGCAGGCCAATATGCAGAAGATGCAGGAAGAACTGGCCAGCATGGAAGTGACGGGCGAGGCCGGTGGCGGTATGGTCAAGGCCACCATGACCGGGCGTCATGAAATCCGCCGCATCAGTATTGATGATTCGCTGATGGGCGATGATCGTGAAATGCTGGAGGATCTTGTTGCCGCTGCGGTCAATGACGCGGTGCGCCGGGTCGAGGAGACCATGCAGGAGAAGTATTCCGGCCTGACCTCGGGGCTGAATCTGCCCGGGGGCATGAATCTGCCGTTCTAGCATCGGCGTCGGCAGACGTTTTCCGGATGGCTTATTCGCCACTGCTCACCAGCCTGATTGAAGCCCTGCGCAGTCTGCCCGGGGTAGGGCCGCGCTCGGCCCAGCGTATGGCTTTTCATCTGCTGGAGCGGGACCGTGAAGGCGCCCGGCGGCTGTCTGCTGCGCTGCTTGAGGCTGTTGACGGGATCGGTCATTGCCGTGAGTGCCGCATGTTGACCGAGGAGCCGGTATGCGCGATCTGTCGCTCCGACCGGCGTGACCGCAGCCAGTTGTGTGTGGTGGAGACACCGGCCGATGTGCTGGCGGTGGAGCGGGCCGCCGGATACAACGGGTTGTATTTTGTACTTATGGGCCATCTGTCACCGCTGGATGGCATCGGACCCGAAGAACTGGGGCTGGATCGACTGGCAGCCCGCCTGCGTGATTCGGTTACCGAGGTGATTATCGCCACCAACCCCACGGTGGAGGGCGAGGCGACGGCCCAGTACATTGCCGGTCTGGCGCAGGATCATGGTGCCCGGGCCAGTCGTATTGCCCACGGCGTGCCTATTGGCGGCGAGCTGGAGTACATTGACGGCGGCACACTGAGCCATGCCTTCAGTGGTCGCCAGCCGATATCCTGAGGAGGTGCATGTATGAGCGAGGACTGTCTGTTCTGCAAAATTGCCAGTGGCGAGATGAATGCCGACATGGTGATGGAAAATGATCAGGTGCTGGCCTTTCGCGACATCAATCCGCAGGCGCCCACGCACGTGCTGGTGATTCCGCGGGCGCATATCCCCACCCTCAATGACCTGACCCCCGACAATGCCACGGTGATCAGCGAGATGTATCTGGCTGCGCAGGAAATTGCTCGTCAGGAAGGCATTTCGGAAGCCGGCTATCGCACCGTATTCAATTGTAACAGCGCCGCCGGCCAGACGGTATTTCACCTGCACCTGCATGTACTGGGCGGGCGCCAGCTGGATTGGCCGCCGGGCTGATCGTCAGTCGACAAGCCGCCTGATGGCCTGCAGATCCCAGGCCGGATGATCGCTTGTCAGGGCGGCATGGTTCGGCAGGCAAACAAAGCAGTCCTCGCCCCGTTTGCGGGGGTCATGAAAGCCCGAGCTGCGAAGTATGGCCCGTACGGCGCTCTCGTTGGATACAAACCAGTTGTTCAGAATCCCGCCAAAGCGGCGTTCCAGGAAATACAGCGCCGGAAAGCCCGGCGTGGCCAGCAGGCCGCGGTCACTGAAATTATCCGGCAATTCCGGGTCCACCGTGTCTTCGTGATTCGAGAGTACCGTCTGGAAGAACATGGCCTCCCTTGTCATGCGTGCGAGCTGGTCCGTGACCAGTAACGGGTGCCTCAGGTGGTAAAACACCCCCATGAACAGCACATAATCGAAGACCTGGTCATTGGCCAGCACGAAGGCATAGATGTTTTGCAGGCGGCATTCGATTTCAAGCTCCAGCACTTCGGCTGCAAATTGCACCTGTGCGACAGCCCGCTCTTCCCAGTCGACCGCCAGGACGTGGGCGCCCCGCGCAGCCAGCTCCAGGGCAAAATAACCACTGGCGCAGCCCAGGTCGAGCACGGTCTTGCCCTGCATGTCTGCCGGCAGGTCCGCGCTGATGGCGTCCCATCGCGTGCGCGGATGATCCGGATTTTGGGGGTCGGTTGGCTGGCCTGCCAGGTCAATGTTGTGAAACCAGGGCTGCAGGCGTTCAATGCCCTCGGCAATCGTCTTGGGGGTCTGTTTTTTCATCCTGGTCTGTTCCGTAAGGCATGCTGGTAAAGGAAACGCTGATTAATTCAGGGAAGCCGGAAATTTTCCTCGCGTAAATACGCTGCCAGGCGGATCAATGGCAGGCCGATCAGGGCCGTAGGGTCATCGCTGCGTATCCATTCAAACAGGGTGATGCCGAGGCTTTCGCATCGAAAGCTGCCGGCACAGCCCAGCGGCTGGTCGGCAGCGACATAGCGTGTGATTTCATCCGTGCCCAGCTCGCGCACCTTTACCCGGGTGTCCACCACGCATTCGTGTTGCCGGCCATCGGGGCCATGGATAACACACAGCCCGGTATGAAAGCACACTTCCCGACCGGACAATATTTCCAGTTGTTGTCTGGCCCGCTCGTCTGTGCCCGGTTTGCCAAGGATCTGCCCGGCGCAAACCGCCACCTGGTCAGAGCCGATAACCACCGCCTCAGGGTGCATCCGGGCGCCGGCTCTGGCCTTGTCGCGCGACAGTCGCGCCACCAGCGAGAGCGGGTTTTCGTTTGTTTGGGGCGTTTCGTCAACGGCCGGGGTCACGGACTTGAAAGGCAATTGCAGTCGCTGCATTAATTGGCGGCGGAAGGGGGAAGATGAGGCCAGAATCAGCGGCATGGCATCAGGCATGAGGTGTTTTCCGGTGACGAATTAATCAGCGTTTCATGATCGCGGCATCATGGCATAAAAAACAGCAGCTTACGAAAAAACCGGCTTTTGACAAGGGGCGCCGGGGGCTCTATCATGGCGCGCTTATGGCCGCCAGAAAGCCGGAGATGGTGAATGTGGCGCGGCTGATTGCCGCGGGCAGTGACTTGCATGGCCACCTGCCCCTGCAGTCACTGGAACGGCTGGGCGATATGCTGGTCGAGTCTGAGGGCGAGGTCGAGTACAATCTCCACTTCGGACGTGACGAGCAGGGCCGCCAGATGATTACCGGCGAGCTTGGCGCGACGGTCGTCATGCAGTGTCAGCGCTGCCTGGCGCCGGTGAGCATCCGCTTGCAGCGGCCCATGGCCTGGGAGTGCGTCTGGAGTGAAGCGCAGTTTCCCAATATTGCCCCCGGGCATGATCCCTACCTGATGGTGGAGGAACCGGTCCCACTGGCTGGTCTGGTGGAGGATGAGCTGATCCTCTCCCTGCCGCTGGTGGCCCGACATGAAGCAGACGAGGCCTGTGCGCCACCGCGGTTCAGCAGTGGCGAGGACAGGCAAGAGCAACCCGATACGCGGGAGTCACATCCTCTGGCGGACCTGGCCAGGCTCAAGCGTAAAGACTGATCCAGACGGAGTTTGAAATGGCCGTACAACAGAATCGTAAAACGCGCAGCAAACGCGGCATGCGTCGTGCCCACGACGCCTTGCGGGGTCCCACCCTGTCGGTCGATCCGACTTCGGGTGAAACCCACATCCGCCATCATGTGACTGCTGGCGGTTATTACCGTGGCCGCAAGGTGGTTGAAGACGTCGAAACTGACGAGGAATGATCGCCGTTGTCCGGCCCCGGTGGCCGGACGCGGGGTGAACTTCCATCAGGGGCAGGCAGTTGGCAGGCGACACCATCCGCATCTCACTGGATGCCATGGGCGGCGATCACGGGCCGTCGGTGGTGATCCCGGCCGCGCTGGGCGCGCTCAAGACTTATCCCGAACTTGAGCTCGTGTTGGTGGGGGACGAGGCCCTGCTGGCGCGCGAGCTGGAAAATCACGGCGCCAGCGATAACCCCAGGCTTTCCATTCGTCATGCCAGTGAAACCGTGGGCATGGACGAAGCCCCTTCCAAAGCCCTGCGTTACAAGAAAGACTCCTCCATGCGCGTGGCCATTGACATGGTCAAGCACGGGGCGGTCAATGCCTGTGTCAGCGCCGGCAATACCGGCGCGCTTATGGCCACCGCCCGCTTTGTCCTGAAGACCATCCCCGGCATTGATCGTCCGGCGATTCTGTCGGCGATTCCCTCCCTGCGCGGGCATACCCACATGCTGGATCTGGGCGCCAACGCGGATTGCGATTCCGAACAGCTGTTCCAGTTCGCGGTGATGGGCTCGGTGCTGGCCTCGGCGGTCAACGATATCCCCGAACCCCGCGTGGGCCTGCTCAATATCGGCGAGGAAGAGGGCAAGGGCGTGGAGCGGGTGAAAAAAGCCGGCGAGCTGATTGGCAGCAGCAATCTCAATTATGTCGGCTTTGTTGAGGGCAATGATATCTATACCGGAGAGGTGGACGTGGTGGTCTGCGACGGCTTTTCCGGTAACGTGGCGCTGAAAACCAGCGAGGGGCTGGCGACCATGGTCAGCCACTACATTCGCGAGGAATTTTCCCGTAACTGGTACACCCGTCTGGCCGGCCTGGGCGCCTGGCCGGTGCTCAGCGCCCTGCGTAATCGCATGGATCCGCGCGCCTATAATGGCGCCAGCCTGCTGGGGCTGCAGGGCATTGTGGTCAAGAGCCACGGTGGTGCTGACAGTTTTGCCTTTGCCAATGCCGTCCGCGTGGCGGTGCTGGAGGTGCGTCGCGAGGTGCCGCGCAGTATCGGTGATCGGGTGGCTTCGGCACTGGGTGAGGACAGCAGTCGCGCTGATTAGCCCCTGTCTGGCATCGATTGTCGGCCGCTTCAGCCCAGTAACTGGTTGAGCTGGAAAATCGGCAGCAGAATTGCCGCCACAATGATCATTACTATCCCGCCCATGACCAGAATCACCAACGGCTGCATTGCAGCAGTCAGGCCCTGAACCAGGCTGGTCACTTCCGATTCCTGGTTCTGGGCTGCGCGTTCCAGCATTTCATCCAGCCGCCCGCTGGATTCGCCACTGGCGATGAGGTGAATGGTCATGGGCGGAAACAGCTTGCTGGCGCCCAGTGCACGGCTGATATTGCCGCCTTCACGCACCTTGCGACTGGCGACTTCCACGGCCTCGCGCATGGGGATATTGACGACCACCTGGCCGGCAATACGCAGGGCTTCCAGCACCGGCACGCCGCTGCCGTTGAGAATACTCAGGGTGCGTGCAAAGCGCGCCGCATTGAAACCGGCGGTGAGTCGCCCGACCAGCGGCAGTCGCAGGAGCAGGGTATGAAATCGCCGTCGCGGACCCGGTCGGCGCAGCCACAGCACCAGGGCGGTTGTGCCCCCGGCCAGCATCAGCGTTAACAGCCACCACCAGCTGCGCAGGAAGTCACTCAGGCCGATCAGGGCCGAGGTCAGCATTGGCAGGTCCTGGTCGCGGGTATCAAACACATCCACCACCTGCGGCATGATGTAGGTGACCAGGAACAGAGCGATACCCAGAGAGACGATCAGCAACAGGGCAGGGTAGATGGTGGCCAGCATCATTTGCTGGCGCATTTCCTGGCGATTTTCGGTGTAGTCGGCCAGACGCTCGAGTACGTTTTCGAGTTGACCGGCCTGCTCGCCGGCGGCCACGGTCGCCCGGTAAAGCTCAGGGAATACCCGCGGGAACTGGGCCAGCCCCGAAGCCAGGGTGTGGCCCTCCATGACCCGGGAGCGCACCGAAATGAGAATGCTTTTGATGCGTGGCCGGGTGGTCTGCTGGGAGACGGCCAGCAAGGCTTCCTCAATCGGCAGGGCGGCGCGAACCAGGGTCGCGAGCTGGCGGGTCAGCAGGGCCAGGTCGTTGGCGCTGATGCTGCGCCAGCTGCCACCGCGCAACAGGGAAGCCCCGGTCCGGTTGCTGTCGCCGTCCTTCTGGCGGGCGATTTCATCGACCTGGAACGGAATCAATCCCTGCTCACGCAGCACCTGGCGCACCTGGCGGGCGGTATCACCCTCCATGACACCTTTGCTTTCGCGGCCCTTGCGGTCCAGTGCGGCGTATTCGTAGGCGCCCATGGATTAATCGCCCGTGGTAACCCGCAGAACTTCCTCCACCGTGGTGTTGCCGGCGAGGATGTGGCGGATACCGTCATCACGAATGGAAGCCGAGAATTTGCGGGCATGCGTTTCCATTTCGTGTTCGCTGGCATTGGCATGAATCATCCGGCGCAGGGTTTCGTCCACGGGGATGAGTTCATAAATGCCGTTACGCCCCTGGTAGCCGGTGTGGTTACAGGCCTCGCACTCGCCGGCATGGTAGAGCGTGGGCGGATCGGCCGGATCCGCGCCCAGCAGCCGACATTCCTCGGCGTCGGCGGTATAGGGCTGGCGACACTCCGGACACAACAGCCGGACCAGCCGTTGCGCCAGCAGACCCACCAGGCTGGATGAGAGCAGGAAGGGCTCCACGCCCATGTCACGCAGGCGCGTGACGGCGCCAATGGCGGTATTGGTATGCAGGGTAGAGAGCACCAGATGCCCGGTCAGGCTGGCCTGCACGGCGATCTCGGCGGTCTCGAAATCCCGGATCTCACCCACCATCACCACGTCGGGATCCTGGCGCAGAATGGCACGAAGGCCACGGGCGAAGGTCATGTTCACGCGCGTATTGACCTGCGTCTGGCCGATGCCATCGAGATAATATTCGATGGGGTCCTCGACAGTCATGATGTTGCGGCTGCTGTCGTTGATGCGGGTGATGGCGGCATACAATGTGGTGGTCTTGCCCGAGCCGGTGGGGCCGGTGACCAGGATCACGCCGTGAGGCCGGTGGATCAGTTCGTCCATTGTCTTGCGGGCTTCCGGCGCCATGCCCAGGTTATCCAGGGTCAAACGGCCGGCCTGTTTGTCCAGCAGGCGCAGCACCACCCGTTCGCCATGGCCGGATGGCAGGGTGGAAACACGCACGTCCACCGCACGCCCGGCCACCTTGAGTGAAATACGCCCGTCCTGGGGCAGGCGTTTTTCGGCAATATCGAGCTTGGCCATGACCTTGATGCGTGACACCAGCAGGGGGGCCATTACCCGCTGCGGCTCGATCACCTGGCGCAGGACGCCGTCCACGCGAAAGCGCACGATCATGCGGTTCTCGAAAGGCTCGATATGGATATCCGAGGCATTTTCCTTGATGGCTTCGGTGAGCAAGGCGTTGATCAGGCGGATGATGGGTGCGTCATCCTCGCTTTCCAGCAGATCCTGGGGCTCAGGCATGTGCTGGGCCAGTGAGGCCAGATCGCTGTCCTCGTCGTCGAGGTCCTCCATCATCTGCATGGCCTGGTTGGAGGCGCCTTCGTAGGTGGCCTGCAGTTCACGATCAAAAGCGGGGGCGTCAATGGTTTCCAGCGCCAGCGGTCGACCGACCGAACGGCGTAATTCGGCAATCACACGGGGATCGAAGCCGGCCCGGCACAGCACCGGCACGCTGCCGTCTTCATTGGGCGTGGTGCGCACCAGGACGCCATGGCGGCGGGAGAAGGCAAAGCCGGGGCGCCGGATACCGGTTTGTTCATCGGTTTCCGGTGTTTCGCCCGGGTCTGTTTCGGGGGCGGCTTCGGCAGCCGGCTCCGTGACCCCGGGCGAGTTATCCTCTTTGGCGTCCTGAGCCTGTTCGGGCCAGGCGTCGGACTCACTCGCCCTCGTTACCATTATCCTCAGGCTCCAGGTCTGGCTGAATTGGTACGACGCCGTCGTCCAGGTCCAGCTCGGGTAGCAGCGGACGCAATTCATGGCGCATCAGCTGCACCGGGCGCTCGCTCTCGTACATTTGCATGGCCCGCATGTAATTGTATTTTTCGGTGGTGTAGCGCGCCGAATCAAGTCCGTCTCGCAGAATGCCGGGGCGTATGAAGACCATCAGGTTGCGCTTGGTGCGTGACACGCTGTCGGAGCGGAACAGCCGTCCGAGCACCGGAATGCTCCCCAGGATCGGTACCCGCTGCGAGGTTTCCTGAACGTCATCATCAATCAGCCCGCCCAGCACAATGATCTGTCCGTCTTCCGCGATCACGCGCGTCTTGAGGCTGCGCCGGTTGGTGACCAGATCCACCGCGCCGCCGGTGGTGCCGCTCAGGCTTGAGACTTCCTGCTCGATTTGCAGTTCCACCGCATTGCCTTCATTGATGCGGGGCGTGATCTTGAGGGTGACGCCCACGTCGCGGCGGTCGATAGTCTGGAAGGGGT
>PWYF01000089.1 GCA_003567955.1 Thiotrichales bacterium | reverse complement strand
TCAGGATGAGATTGATGCGGGCCAGCACGGCGAAGTATTCGGCCATGTAGTCATGCGGTTCGATCTGGATGGTCCAGGGGTTCCAGGTCAATCCCAGACCGGTCACGAAGGCATGCGCCATTTCCGGCCAGTCGACTTCGGGGTAGGCGACCATATGGGCATTGAAATTACCCACGGCGCCGTTGATCTTGCCCAGGATCGCGACCTTGTCGAGCTGCTCCTGCTGACGCTGCAGCCGGGCGACCACGTTGGCGACTTCCTTGCCCAGTGTCGTGGGCGAGGCGGCCTGGCCATGGGTGCGAGAGAGCATGGGGACATCGGCATAGCGGTGTGCCAGTTCGCGTAGCACCTCGATGACATGGGCGATCTCCGGCAGCAGGCTTTCCTTGCGGGCCTGCGCCAGCATCAGGGCATAGGCAAGATTGTTGATGTCTTCGGAAGTGCAGGCAAAGTGAATGAATTCGCCGATATTTTCGAGTTCGGCATTGCCACTGATCTGTTCCTTCAGATAATACTCGACCGCCTTGACATCATGATTGGTGGTGGCCTCGATCGTCTTGACCCGCTGGGCGTCTTCGAAACTGAAGTTTTCAACAATACTGTCCAGCCGCTCACGGGCTTCGTCTGAAAGTTTTGGCACATCGTTGATTTGCGGGTTGTCGGCCAGTGCCTGCAGCCAGCGCACCTCCACAATAAGGCGATGGCGCATCAGGCCAAATTCGCTGAATATATGCCGCAGTTCAAAAGTCTTGTCGGCGTAACGCCCGTCTATTGGGGACAGGGCGGTCAAGGAAGACAGTTCCACGATGGCTCCCGGAAGATCAGTTCGATAATGATAGAATTCGCAATGATACATGATTCGCGGGCCTGGCTGACAGCGCGGCACGCACAGGGGCCGGATAATCAACAACCGGCTGTTTAAACAAACACAGAGGTGGCAATGAGCAACAGTTATCGTGTCGAACGCGACAGCATGGGGGAGCTGGAAGTCCCCGCCCGGGCCTTGTGGGGCGCCCAGACTCAGCGCGCTGTGAATAATTTCCCGGTCAGCGGACAACGCATGCCGCGCGCTTTTATCCGCGCGCTGGGGCTGATCAAGGCCTGTGCTGCTGAGACCAATCATGCCCTGGGTCTGTTGCCCCGGGATGTTGCTGGCCCGGTTGCCGAAGCGGCTACCGCGGTAGCCGAAGGCGAACACGACGAGCATTTCCCGGTGGATATATTCCAGACCGGTTCGGGTACCAGCAGTAATATGAATGCCAACGAGGTGATTGCCCGTCTGGCCAGCGAAAAGGCCGGCGTGACCGTGCATGCCAATGATCATGTCAATATGGGTCAGAGCAGCAATGATGTGATCCCCACGGCCATACACGTCAGCGCGGCGCTGCTGGTGCATGAGGCCCTGATCCCGGGGTTGGATCATCTCGAGCAGGTGATTCGGGACAAGGCGCAGGCGCTCGACGGGGTGACCAAGACGGGCCGCACCCATTTGATGGATGCCATGCCGGTGCGTTTCTCACAGGAGCTTGGCGGTTGGGGGAGTCAGATTGCCCATGCTCGCCAGCGTATTGAACAGGCCCTGCCGCGCCTGCAGCAGCTGGCCCAGGGCGGCACCGCCGTGGGCACCGGCATCAATGCCCATCCCGAGTTCGCCGCCGGTTTTGCGCGTGCCATGAAAGCGCGTACCGGCCTGGAATTCCGTCCCGCAGAGGACGGTTTCGAGGCGCTGAGTAGTCAGGATACCGCGCTGGAGCTTTCGGGCCAGCTCAAGGTGCTGGCAGCGGCGATCATGAAAATCGCCAACGATCTGCGCTGGATGAACAGTGGTCCGCTGGCCGGCCTGTCCGAAATCATGCTGCCGGCCTTGCAGCCGGGCAGCAGTATCATGCCCGGCAAGGTCAATCCGGTGATTCCGGAGTCTGCTGCCCAGGTGGCTGCCCAGGTGTATGGCAATGACACTGCCATTGCCGTGGCCGCCCAGTCCGGCAATTTCCAGCTTAACGTGATGCTGCCGCTGGTGGCGCATAACCTGCTCGGCAGTATCAACCTGCTGGCCAATATCGCGCCGTTGCTTGCTGACAGTGCGATAGCCGGCTTCGAAGTCAATCAGGCCCGTATCAATGAGGCGCTGGACCGCAACCCCATTCTGGTGACTGCGCTCAATTCGGTGATTGGTTATGACAAGGGCGCTGAAATTGCCAAGACTGCCTATCGTGAAGGCAAGCCCTTGCTGGAGGTGGCGCTGGCCATGACCGACCTGGAAGAAAGCGAACTGCGCCGGTTGCTTGATCCGGCCCGGTTGACCCACGGAGGTATCGTCGAATAGGACGCTGGCATCATGGTGGCCCAGGCGGACAATGACGGGCGTATTGCGGTTGCCCGAAGCATGCGTGAAGCAGGGCGTCAGGCCGATCTGCTGGTGCGTCTGGATGCCGCCCTGCGAGGGACTGCCCCCAGCCGCGATACCGATCAGCTGTTGGCGCGTGCCCGCCGGCACATGAATGTTCCCGACGGCGTCTTTACGCTGACAGTGGAGCAACTGCGCGAGGCCTCGGTGCTGGTGCCTGTTGTCCGGCGTCCGGAAGGTCCCACGGTATTGTTTACCCGGCGCGCGGAGAGTCTGCGCCAGCATGCGGGTCAGATCAGTTTTCCCGGTGGCGCGGTTGAAGCCGCGGATGTTGATGCCACGGCGGCCGCATTGCGTGAGACGCATGAAGAAACCGGGATCACGCCCGCGCATGTACGGGTGTGTGGCTGGCTGGACCCCTACCTGACGCTCACCGGCTTCTGTGTCACGCCGGTGGTGGGGCAGGTGACGCCGGATTTTGAGCTCAAACCCGACCCGGCCGAAGTGGCCGAAGTTTTTGAAATGCCACTGGAGTATGCTCTGGATCCGGCCAATCGCACGACCGAAAGTCGCACCTACGGGGGGCATGAGTTCAGTTTTTACCGTATTGAATATGACCGCCATGTCATCTGGGGTGCGACCGCCGGCATGCTGGTGAACCTGGCGGAACGGCTTGCGGAGGACACATGAGTGCTGATTCGGCCATCAGAGAGCTGCTTGCCGTCATGGCGCGGCTGCGGGATCCTGAGCAGGGTTGCCCCTGGGACCTGGCCCAGGATTACCGCAGCATCGTGCCGCATACCCTGGAAGAAGCCTATGAGGTGGCCGAGGCCATAGAGCAGGGGGATATTGATCACCTGCCGGACGAACTCGGCGATTTGTTGTTTCAGGTCGTGTTTTACGCCCGTCTGGGCGAGGAAGAAGGTCGTTTTGATTTTGCCGATGTCGCCCGAGGGGTGGCCGAGAAGCTCCGCCGTCGGCATCCGCATGTCTTTGCCGATGTGCAACTTGATGGTGACGCCGCCCGTCAGGCGGCCTGGGAACAGATCAAACAGGCCGAGCGCGAGGCGCGAGGTCCGGTTGCCAGCAGCCTGCTCAGTGATGTACCTCGCGCCTTGCCAGCGCTCAGCCGGGCAATGAAGCTTGGCCGGCGAGCTGCGCGCGTCGGCTTTGACTGGGACAATACCGAAGGCGTGTTTGACAAGATTTATGAGGAAATTGATGAACTTCGCGCCGAGCTGGGTGAGCGTGGGACGCATCAGCGTCGTCACGAAGAACTGGGTGATCTTTTGCTGGCGATAACCAGCCTTGCCCGGCATCTGGAGCTGGATGCCGAGTCCGTTCTTCGGGACGCCAACCGACGGTTCGAACAGCGTTTTCGCAAGGTCGAGGCCGAGCTCGCCAGTGAGGGCCAGCAGCCATCACCGGCGCTGCGTGATGAAATGGAACGACTTTGGCGCCAGGCCGGGCACAAGGATTGACCCCTGTGGTGTATTCAGGGCAAGTTCATCAGCCGTTGTCATACTGAGTACTCAATCGGGGCGGGTCGTCCGCCTGTTCCGCTCGAGACCAAGCATGAGAGTCGGGAGCCTGGTGATGAGATATCGACACATGATGTCGGGAATAGCTCTGTCAGTGCTGTGTGGCGGGGCACCTGGTCTTCTGTGGGGCGGGATGGACGCCGAGCAGGTGTCCGGTCTTAGCCCCAGTGATCTGCGGATCACGGAAGAGCAGGATATTGACCTCGAACAGGCCATTGTCAGGGTGCGACGGGATATCGGTGGCCAGGTGCTGGATGCGCATTCACGTGAAGATGAGGATCGTCGGGTGCACGTCATCAAGGTGCTCACCCCCCAGGGCCATATTCGGCTGGTCCCGGTGGATGCGACGACCGGTGAATTACTGATCAGGGACTGACAACACCATGCGTGTGCTCATTGTCGAGGATGAACAAGCTTTGCTGGAAAGCCTGGGCCGCCAGTTTGAGGCGGCCGGCTTTGTGGTGGACCTGGCCCGTGACGGGCGCGAGGCACTTTATTACGGCGAGGAATTCCCGCTGGATGTGGCGATTATTGACCTCGGCTTACCTGATATCAGCGGTATGGATGTGATTGCACGGCTGCGCGCCGACGGCAAGAGTCTTCCCATTCTGGTGCTCACCGCGCGGGGTCGCTGGCAGGATAAGGTCTCCGGGCTTGAAGCCGGAGCAGATGATTATCTGGTCAAGCCTTTTCAGCCCGAGGAACTGATGGCGCGAGTCAAGGCGTTGGTGCGCAGGGCGGGTGGCTGGTCAAGCCCGGTACTGCGCTGCCCACCGGTGACCCTGGACATGGCGACCCAGCAGGTATGGGTCAATGATAACGAAGTCACTCTGACCACATATGAATACCGGTCGCTTGAGTACCTGATGCTCAATGCCGGCAAGGTGGTCTCCAAGGCTGAGCTGACCGAGCATCTCTATGCTGATGATGATGACCGTGACAGCAATGTAATCGAGGTTTTCATTGGCCGTCTGCGACGCAAGCTTGATCCGGCCAATGCCGTGCATCCGCTGGAGACTTTGCGTGGCCGGGGTTACCGTTTTCGCCTGCAGCGCGCGGCCTGAGCCTTCCAGGCTGCATTGATGAGCCGGCATTCCTTCCATACCCGACTGCTGCTGACCGCCAGTATTGCGCTGCTGGCTTTTTTCGCTATCAGCGCCCTGCTGCTGGATATTATTTTTCGCCAGACGTCCGAGAATATTCTCGCCAATCGTATGCAGGTGGTGGTGATGAGCCTGATTGCTTCCACCGAGCTGGATTCGCAAGGTCGGGTGATGATCCCCGAGGTGTTACCCGAGCATCGCCTGGAGCGTCCCGGATCCGGGCTCTATGCCCAGATACGGCGGGGTGATGGTGCGGTGGTGTGGCGTTCGCCGTCCACCCTGGGGCATGACATCAGATATCCGCCGGTGATCATGACAGGTGAACAGCGTCTGGTACGGAGCACCAAGGACGAAGAAGACCCGCTCTTTGTGATGAGCTTTGGCGTGGCCTGGGAGGGCCCCAGGGGCGAGACTGCGCCCTTTGTCTTCGATGTGGCGCAGAGCCTGGAACCCTACGAGAGTCAGTTGTGGCGTTTCCGACGCAATCTGCTGGGCAGTTTTTTGCTGCTGAGCGTGGTATTGCTGCTGGTGCAGATGCTGGTCATCCGCTGGGGAATGCGACCTTTGCGCCAGATGGGGGCCAGCCTGCGTGAAATGCAATCCGGTCGCCAGCAGGCGCTGACCGGTGATTATCCACGGGAGCTTGCGGAGCTGGCGCGGACGATTAATGGTCTGGTCAGTGATGAGCGCGCTCATCTTGATCGTTATCGCAACTCCCTGGCGGATCTGGCCCACAGTCTCAAGACGCCCCTGGCCGTGCTTTCGACTCTGAGAGATGATCCGGGCATGGACGGCGCGACGCGGGAGGTACTCAATGCCCAGGTGGAGCGCATGAACGCCATTGTGGAGTATCAGTTACGCCGGGCCGCAGCCTCGGGCTCCGGGCAAAATCTGAAGCGCACCCCTGTCGCGCCGGTGGCAGCCAAGATTGTCGATTCGCTGGCCAAGGTTTATCACGAGCGTGGTCTGCGCTTTGATCAGCGTGTTGAGCCGGAGCTTGTATTCCAGGGCGAAGAAGAAGACCTGATGGAGGTCATCGGCAACCTGATGGACAATGCCTGCAAGTGGGCGCGTGAGCAGGTTGTGCTGGAAGCGCGGGCTGTCTCCGGGAGCCGTGGCCGTATGCTGGAGGTGATTGTCCGCGATGATGGTCCGGGGATGCCTGCCGAAGCCGTGGAGCGCTTTACCCGCCGCGGGGTGCGGGGCGACGAAAGCGTCGAGGGACAGGGCATAGGTCTGGCCGTGGTGCGCGATATCAGCGTAATGTACGGTGGCGAGGTGCAGGTCGAACGGGCTGAAATCGGTGGCGCCGAGCTGCGGGTGATGTTGCCGGCCGCGGCAAGTGCCTGAGTCCGCCACAGACAAATAATCACGGATGCGGTTTGAACTGATGGGGATCAGGCAGTGAACCGGAATCAGGGAAGCAACCCGGAAAGTCCCGCAAGCGGTTTTTCCTGGCTGGTATTTGGTCTGGTCTTTTGTGCCTTGATGTTGCCTGCCAGCCTGTGGTTGCTGGAAAGCGAGCGCCGTCAGGCCGATACCCGGCTGGAAATGCAGGCTGACCAGGCCCGCATCGAGCTACAGCGCCGCCTGCGCCAGCAGGAGTCGGTGCTGCAGGCCATGGTTGCCTTCGTGCAGGTTAACCCGGAATTTCATGCGAATGATTTCGACGCCCTGGTTGAGCGGTTGATCGCGCCTTATTCACATATTCGCTCGGTCCATTTTCACCCGCTGATTGCAGATGAGAACCGGTCTGAATTCGAGACACTGATGCGGACTCGAGGGCAGGGTGGTTATGTTATCAGGGAACTGAACGGGGCTGGCGAACTGCAGCCCGCGGTGAGACGCCCCTGGTATCTGCCGATGAGCTTTGCCGCCCCCCTGGATGAGGAGTCCGACCGTCGTCTGCTGGGACTTGATCTGCTGACTGTGCCGGAAGTGCGCGAGACGGTTGATCGCGCGCTGGAGCATGGCATGGCAGCGGGGCCGGTGGCCATTCCCTTGCGGGTCTCTGATGCCGGTTATTTTCTGGTTCGTAGCCTGGCCTATCAGGGTTTGCCGGGTGGAGAGGCCCGGGCCCTGATGTCGATTGCTGCTCACAGTGGCCAGTTGTTTCCGCCCGAGGTACGTCCCAGGGGGAGCCGGATCTGGCTTGAAGGACCGGGTTTGCCGGGGGTTGATCGACCAGAGGTGGATCAAATTTCACCTTTTCCTTTCGGCCTCAGCGTAGTGTCCCGTGAGGTGGCGGTGGGTAACCAGACGATGCAGATGGTCATGCAGCGTTCGCGCGGCTGGTCCGAGCTCAATGGGGCTGGTTTGTTACTGCTGCTGGGGGTGGCCCTGCTGGGCGGTTGGGCCGGGGGCAGCAGTTGGGGGCAGCGTCAGCATTACCGGCGCCAGCTGACGTGGCAATATCATCAGCAGCGCCTTGAGCAAGACTATTCCCGGGCCATTGCCAATGCCGTCAGTGATGCCATTGTCGTCGCCGATGCCCATTCCGGGATCGTGGTATTCAATGCTGCGGCTGAATTACTTACCGGGTGGCGTCGGCAGGATGCTCTTGGCTGCACCCCGGAAGAAGTGCTGCGACTTCGCTCATCAGGCGGGGTTGCCGTGGATCCGGCTTTTGTCTTGTCACCAGAAGCCCCGGAGGGACCCGGTGTGACCGGGCGGTGCCTGTTGACGCAGAGTGACGGCACCCGGGTGCCTGTCACTCTGCGACGCCTGGCAACGCCCGCAGGGCAGCCCGGACTGCAAATTCTGCTGCTGCACTCCATTGACCCGGAATCCCTGGCCGTCGCTGATAGTCAACGCGACGCCCTGACCGGTCTGCCCGACAGGCAGGGGCTGCAGCGTTATATTGAGACTCTCCAGGCCGATTCCTCACAGGCTGCTGATAGCGTGATCCTGGTGGTTGCCTTGCCAGACTTGTCGGCGCTGCGCGAGCATTATGATCGCAACAGCGCGGATGAATTGCTGAGGCTGGCGGGACGCATTCTGGACACCCGTCGCCGCAGCGAAGATATGTTGGCCCGGCTTGATGATCATCGTTTTGCGCTGGTGTTGCATGGCTGCGGCCTGGCGGATGGGCGCAAGGTGGCGTCAGATATTCTGCAAGCCTTGCGGGAGTGTCATTTCAGCAGTGTGGATCGTTATTTGCAGGTCATTCCTGCTGCGGGCCTGGCTGCGATAGCGACGTCGCAGAACACCGGCTCACCGCTTGATCAGGCCATATTGGCCGCCACCAACGCGGCGCAGCAACCGGATCGCATTGCCTGTCATGCGGGGGAGCGTGAAAATGTTCAAGGCGGTGACCGGGAGCGCCACCCCGGGGGGCAACGATTGCTGGAAGCCCTCGAGGAACAGCGTTTCGAGCTTTATGCGCAGCCGGTGATGGATGTCACTCGAAACCCGATGACAGTGCATCATTACGAAATCCTGCTGCGTATGCGTGATGAGCAGGGTCGACTTTTGATTCCGGCGCAATTTCTGCCTCTGGCTGAGCGAGAACAACTCATGGCGCGGCTGGATCGGCGGGTTCTGGAACAGGCGATGGCCTGGTTGGGCGCGCAGCCTGGCGGTCAGCGTACTCCCATGCTCGCTGTCAATATTTCCGCCCAGAGTCTGACGGATGACGAGCTGGTGCCCTGGCTGCGGTCATTGATGGCCCGTCATGGTGTTGCTGGTCGGAGTCTGCGGCTGGAATTCAAGGAGCCGGTGGCCGGGTCACAGGCCGGCAGCCTCGGGCAGGTGATGGACGCATTACGTCGGGATGGCGTGAGTTTTAGCCTGGATAACTTCGGCACCGGCCCCAATGGCTTTCTGCCCCTGCGCCATCTGACTTTCGAGGCGCTCAAGATTGACGCCGCCCTGATGCAGGCCGCGACACACGATATCAACGAGGCCGCTATCGTCGAGGCGATTTGCCACGTAGCCCACGTACGCGGCATGGAGGTTGCCGCCGAGGGCGTGGCCGATGCGGAGATTCTGGGCATGGTTCACAAGCTCGGCATCAGCCTTGGGCAGGGCAACTATCTTGGCGAACCCGAGCCGCTGAACCCGCGCTGACGCGCGGGCGTTTTCAGTTTTCAGTTTTCAGAAATATGACCGGGCAGTTCTGTCTACGCGTACAGCTCAAGTTGCGTCCGGGGCCGTGTATTGCCGACGGAGTCATGGGTGTCCCGGTTTTCGCCAGCAACTTTTATGGCAGACTTGGACCATATGGCTCATTTAGACTTAACATGTCACAAATCTTTGATCTAAAGTTCAATATCGATTTTACTTCTGTATGGCTAGGAAAATATAGCCCTTATATGACCCAAGGTTTTGCTGTTGATTTGAGAATTGCTAAACGAAAAGAACCTTTCAGCTTTGGTTTTGGTCGATATAACAGACATGGTGGGGGAAGCGAAAACTGGAGTAATTTGGAATGGGGTGGAGGCGATTTTAATGTAACCACATCAAGCACTGATGTTACCTATAATTTCGGAATCGGGCTTGGAATTGGTGGCGGATTTAATCTGCAACTAATTGAATTTGGTGACCCATGAATATTAATAAAAGAATCAAGAAAGAAGACGTCGCAGCCACATTAGGCGCGATATCTATATTAGCATCTTTTATATACGGCTTTTTTGGAGGATTTAATCCAGATACAGGATACCCGATTATTTATTATATAATTTCATCAATAGGAGCAATTAGCTTGATCTATTTTTTGTTCTCAATGGTGAAAAACGCATGGATTAATTATTCACAACCCTATAAATATATCTGGATGGTTTTATTTCTTATATTTGGTCCATTTACTGCTTATTTTTATTATTTTATGGTTCATTTAAGATCAAG
>PWYF01000167.1 GCA_003567955.1 Thiotrichales bacterium | reverse complement strand
CGATATTGCCAGGGCAAATCATTGTGGCCGTCAATCAGGGGGGATGACTCCAGCAGCTCAATGGCCTGTTGCAGGGCGGGGCTTTGCCCGCCCGCGTTATTGTTTTCGCTGGCGCAGGCCGAGACTGTCAGGGTGGCGAGAAGCAAACCGCTCAATAGCTGTATGGATAGGCGCATGTGTGCTCCGGGAGTGTTTGTGCTTGTCAGAAAACAGCAGTGTGCCAGAATGGGGCCAAATTCATGTGGAGTTGAGTCATGGCCCATCCTGTGGATGCCTCATTACTCGGACCGGATGTTGCGGAATCAGAATTTCGCGACGTCAATGGCATTCGAATGCACGTGGGGGTCGCCGGGCCCGTGGATGGCCCGCTGGTGGTGCTGCTCCACGGCTTCCCCGAGTTCTGGTATGGCTGGCATCATCAGATCAGGCCGCTGGTCGAGGCCGGTTTCCGGGTGCTGGTGCCGGACCAGCGGGGCTACAACCTCAGTGAGCGGCCGCCCGCGGTCGCCGATTACCGTATTTCGCTGCTGGCGGGCGACATACGTGAACTGATTGCCAGTGAAGGCCGTGAGTCGGCCTGTGTGGTCGGTCATGACTGGGGTGCGATGGTGGCCTGGTATCTGGCCTGCGCCCATCCACAGTGCGTCAATGCCCTGGTGGTATGTAATGTGCCGCATCCGTCAGCTTTCCGTAAACTGGCGCCGCGCCGCTGGCGTCAAATCAAAAAAAGCTGGTACGCCCTGTTTTTCCAGTTGCCCTGGCTGCCGGAATGGATGCTGGAAGCGGGGCATTTCCGTTCCTTCCGGGCGGTGCTTGCCAAAGACGCCCGGCCGGGCAGTTTCACCGAAACCGATCTGTGGCGCTATCGTTCCGCCTGGCAGCGCTCCGGCGGGGTGGGTGGCATGGTGAACTGGTACCGCTCGGCCGTGCGTCACCGGGAAACGCCCCAGCAATCAAGGGTCGCCGCGCCCACGCTGATTCTGTGGGGCGTGCACGACAGCTATCTGATTGCCGAGCTGGCTGAAGCCAGCCTGGAATACTGCGAGCAGGGTCGACTCGTCTGGTTCGATGAGGCCAGCCACTGGCTTCATCACGAATTCCCCGACGAAGTCACACAACACATCATCGAGCATTGTAAAAAAGACAAGTCTAAAGTCTAAAGTCCAGGGTCTTAAGACGTCTTAAGACTTTAGACCTCAGACATTAGACCTGATCCGGCATCGCCGGATCAGAGATTTATCGCCATCCGATAATGGGTTTTGATGCCTTCGGGGGTCAGTGGCGGGATGGTGGTTTCGATGATGATTTCCATACCGACGCGCTGGTAGAGTCGCAAGGCGGGATTGTCGGCATACACATCGAGTTGCAGGCTGGCGTGCCCCTTGTCATGGGCAACATCCATGGCATGCCGCAACAGGCACTCTCCCACGCCGCGGCCGCGCGCCTCGGGCGCGACTGCCAGAATGTGCAGATACCAGGCGTCATCGGGGATGGTTGGCTGCACGTAGCGGGCCAGGGCAAAGCGCTCGGCCAGTTGGGTGAAGCGGCCCTCGCCCAGCAGCTCCAGGGCCTGCATCACAAAGGGGTCAATCGCGGCGGCGTGCTCGGCAGCGGTGAAGCCGAGGGCAATGCCGGCGGGGTTTTCATCATGCATGGCCAGTGTGGCCCAGGCATGGGAAAAAAGCCCCTGCGCATGTTGCCACTGGCCTGCAATATGCTCATGCAGGCAGCGTGCGTCCTGGCGATGCAGGTAGTCAAACAGGGCCGGATTGGTGTCGGGGATCAGGCGCGCGGCAAAGTCCGCGTGTTCGGCGCTGGCTGGAACAAGTTCTACGCTGTCGGCGCTGGCTGGTGTCATGGCGTGGGCTTTCCCCGGCAGATGCTGTGGTATTGGTATGCTGGCCGGATTATACCTGAACACCCGAACCGCATCGGACTCACAGGAGAGGTGTGTGGAAACAGAATCAGCTGAGGTGCCGGGGTTGCTGGTCAACGACCGGGGGCAGGTGCGTTACGGCCTGTTCAACCACAGCCTTGCCCGGATCAATGCCGAGGCGGCTGTCTGGCGCTCCCCCTTTGGCCGGGTGAAGGGCCCGCTGGCGCGGCGCTTTGGCTACAAGCAGTTCCAGTATTTCGGCATTGTCAGTGAGCAATTGATGGCCGGCTGTGCGCTGGTCAATACCGGCTGGCTGGGCATGGCGTTCTTTTATGTGTTCGATCCGCTCAGCGGACGCCTTGATGAGCATACCTGGCGCAGCCCGCTGGGCGGTCAACCGCGGCTGGGCGATTCGCCACGCCAGGGCCGCAGTGTCTTCCGCAAGTCAGGCGTTGAAGTCGCCATGGATTACAGCGAGACGCCGGATGGCGGACTGGAGAAGTCACTCACCCTGGTCACGGCCCATACCCGGCTGGCCGCTCGCATGGCGGAGCCCCCGACCTACCAGCCCATGTCAATTTGCACCCGTACCGGTTTTACGGGCTGGACCTATGCCAACAAGGTGGCCGCACGGCCGCTGACCGGTACCCTGGTCCATCGGGACCAGACGCATGATCTGGCGGCGATGGATGCCTGGGGTCATCATGATTTCTCCGCCGGCTTCATGCGCCGGGAGACCTGGTGGAACTGGGCCTGTTTTTCCGGCCGTGCCGGGGGGCGCGCCGTGGGGTTGAATGTCTCCTGCGGCGTGAACGAGACCGCTTTCAGTGAGAATTGCCTGTGGCTGGATGATCGGCTGGTCAAGGTGGGCGGGGTGTATTTTGATTACGATGGCGACGAGTTGATGGCTCCCTGGCGCGTGCACAGCCAGGATGAACGCGTGGACCTGCGCTTCGAGCCTTTGGGTCGGCATCGGGAACGGCTCAACCTGGGCCTGTTCGGCAGCAATTTTCACCAGATTTTCGGACGTTTCAGGGGTACCATTCGAGATGAGCATGACGCCCCTTTGCAGATTGAAAATCTCCACGGTTTTGTGGAAGAGCAGTACGCCAGGTGGTGAGGCTTGACCCATATCATGGCGGATTCCGCCGTCGCCGGGCAGGCTGGAACCCGATGTTTGGCCGGAGATAAGCGGTGTCCGCATATCTGCTGTTGCGTCATGTGCATGTCACGCTGGCTTTGATCAGCATTGGCCTGTTCGTGTTGCGGGGCATCCCGCGGGTCGTGCTGCAGCATCCCCTGAATCAACGCTGGCTGCGCATTGCGCCGCATATCAATGACACGCTCCTGCTGCTCAGCGGGCTGGTGTTGATGATCTGGTCGGCGCAGTATCCGCCGGCGCATGTCTGGTTGACGCTCAAGCTGGTGCTGCTGGTGGTGTATATCCTGCTGGGGATTGCCGCATTCAGGGCCACCACCGCCCCGGGGCTGCAAAAGTTGCTGTTCGTGATGGCGCTGGCCGTGTTCGGCTGGATTGTCGCAATCGCGTTGACGCGCTAGGCGCTGGGGCTGACATGGTTGCTGTAGCCGGTTTCTGGCAACGCTGGACGGCCGATGCCTTCCGGCCCATGTTTTTCTTGACGGCGTGTGCGGCGGCGCTGCTGGCGCCGCTCTGGTTACTGGTGCTGGCAGGTCAGATCCCCGCACCGCCGGGTCTCCATCCGGTGCAGTGGCATGCGCATGAGATGCTGTTTGGTTTTGGCGGGGCGCTGATTGTTGGTTTTGTACTCACCGCCGTACGTAACTGGACTGGTCAGGCCTCGGCGTCGGCACCTGAACTGCTGGCGCTGGTGCTGATGTGGTTGGCCGGCCGTGCCATGCCCTGGTTTGAGGCAGCGCCCTCCATGCTTTCGGCAACGGTGGTGGCTGGCTATTTTTTATTTGCGGCTTTGATAGTGGCGCGGCCCCTGCTGCGCGGGCGCAACTGGCGCAACATCGTGTTTATTCCCCTCCTGCTCTGGCTGGCCGGGTTGTCCGCCATGGTCTGGCTGGCGCCGCTGGGCACAGCGCTTGCTGCGCTTGATATGGCGCTGTACACCATCGTGGCGCTGCTGGTTTTTATGGGCGGGCGGGTGATTCCGTTTTTCACCGAACGTCGCCTGGCGCATGTCAGCGTCACTCGGCTGGCCTGGCTGGACTGGAGCAGTACGCTTACGGCAGCGGCCCTGATTCCCGCTGTGCTGCTGGCAGACGGGGTCTTGCGGGGCAGTCTGTTTGCCCTGGCTGGCATGCTGGTGCTGGTTCGCATGGCGGGTTGGGAAGCCTGGGCCACCTGGCGGGAACCGCTGCTGTGGGTGCTGCATCTGGGTTATCTGTGGCTGGCGGTGGGTCTGTTGTACATTGCCGCTGGCCTGCTCAGCGGATTGTGGCCCGCCAGTGAGGGCAGCCATGCCCTGGTGGTGGGTGCGCTGGGGTCGCTGGCGATTGGTATGATGGCCCGGGTGAGTCTGGGGCACAGTGGGCGTGTGCTGGCGGTCAGTGGCTGGATGGTGCCTGCTTTTTTGTTGCCTTCCGTGGCGGCGATTCTGCGTTTGCTGGCGCCATTCGGCGTTCCGCTGGACTGGCTCACCGGCATGGCCGTGGCTGCACTGTTGTGGTCACTGGCTTTCGCGATATGGCTGTGGCGCTTTGTGCCGGTGCTCCATTGCGGGCGGGAAGCTTGACCGGGGTCGGGTGCGTAATTGGCGTGGACACTTCGGGCGCGCATGCAGTAGAATGCCGGCTCAGCACTCGACCGAAAGCAGGACGGGGTCAGTCGCGCCAGACGCGCGCTCCGCGATGACTTGTGCCCGCATTCCGCGCGGCCAAAAGTCTGCCACGGCGGGAGGCAGTTGCCCCAGGGGAGCGCCTCCCGCTTCGTGTGTACGGCTCCGGCAGAGTGGCCTGAACCCGAACGACCCAGGAGGAGGTTCGCTTGACCACACCCGCCCTGTTGGCTCTTGAAGACGGTAGCCTGTTCCATGGCGTGTCCATCGGGGCAAACGGCAGCGCCGTTGGCGAGGTGGTTTTCAATACAGCGATGACCGGTTACCAGGAAATCGCCACTGATCCGTCCTATCGCAAGCAGCTCGTTACCCTGACCTACCCTCATATCGGTAATGTCGGCGTCAATGCTGATGATGCCGAGTCCGATGGCATACAGCTGGCGGGTCTGATCATTCGTGAAGTGCCGCTGCCGCCGAGTAACTGGCGCAGTGAACAGGCGCTGGATGCCTGGCTCAGCGAGCATGACGTGGTCGCCATTGCCGGGATTGATACCCGTCGCCTGACCCGGATCCTGCGCGACAAGGGCGCCCAGAATGGCTGCCTGATGGCCGGTGAGGTGGATCAGACCGAGGCGCTGGCGCAGGCCCGGGGCTTTCCCGGACTCAAGGGCATGGATCTGGCCGCAGAGGCCACCACTGCAGAAGCCTATGACTGGAATGAGGGTGTCTGGCGGCTGGATGAGCCGGCGCCGATACGGCCGGCCAGGCCGTATCGCGTGGTGGCCTGGGATTATGGCGTTAAACGCAACATCCTGCGCCTGCTGCACGATCATGGCTGCGAAGTGAAGGTGGTCCCGGCGACCACGCCCGCGGCTGAGGTGCTGGCGATGTCACCGGACGGGGTGTTCCTGTCCAATGGGCCCGGAGACCCCGAGCCCTGCACTTATGCCATCAAGGCCATTCGTGAGGTGGTGGACGCGGGCATACCCGTCTTTGGCATTTGTCTGGGTCACCAGCTGCTGGCGCTGGCCTGCGGGGCCAAAACCCTGAAAATGAAATTCGGCCATCACGGCGCCAATCACCCGGTACTCGACCTGGAGAGTGGACGGGTGATGATCAGCAGCCAGAATCACGGTTTCGCGGTGGACGAGGACAGCCTGCCGCAAACCCTGCGGCCCACACATCGTTCGTTGTTTGATGATTCGCTGCAGGGCATTCATCACCGCGAGCAGCCCGCTTTCGGTTTTCAGGGTCACCCTGAGGCCAGTCCCGGGCCGCACGATGTGCGGCCGTTATTCGCGCATTTTGTGGAATTGATGCAGGCCCGTGGTCCGGGCCGTTGAGGGGTCAGTCAAGCTCATGCCCAAGCGTACCGATATTGAAAGCATCCTTCTGATCGGCGCCGGTCCGATCGTGATCGGGCAGGCGTGCGAGTTTGACTATTCCGGGGCGCAGGCGTGCAAGGCGCTGCGCGAGGAGGGCTATCGCGTCATTCTCGTGAACTCCAACCCCGCCACCATCATGACCGATCCCGAAATGGCCGATGCTACCTACATCGAGCCCATTCACTGGAAAACCGTGGCCGCGATTATCGAGAAAGAGCGCCCGGACGCCTTGTTGCCCACCATGGGCGGGCAGACCGCGCTGAACTGTGCGCTGGATCTGGACCGCGAGGGGGTGCTGGCCGAATTCGGTGTGGAGATGATCGGCGCCCGGCCCGAAGCCATCGACATGGCCGAGGATCGCGAACAGTTCCGGGTGGCCATGGGGGATATCGGGCTGGCCACGCCGCGGGCCGAGATTGCCCACAGCATGGACGAAGCCCTGGAAGTGCAGCAGCGTATCGGCTTTCCTACCATCATCCGGCCGTCCTTTACGCTCGGCGGCAGCGGAGGCGGGATCGCCTCTAACCGCGAGGAATTCATCGAGATTGTCGAGCAGGGCCTGGATCTCTCGCCCATCAATGAGCTGCTGCTTGAGGAATCCGTGCTGGGCTGGAAGGAATACGAGATGGAAGTGGTCCGCGATCATGCGGACAACTGCATTATTGTGTGTTCCATCGAAAACCTTGACCCCATGGGGGTACATACCGGTGATTCCATCACGGTGGCCCCGGCGCAGACGCTCACCGACAAGGAATACCAGATCATGCGCAACGCCTCGATTGCGGTGTTGCGCAAGATCGGCGTGGATACCGGTGGCTCCAATGTACAGTTTGCCGTTAACCCCGAGGATGGCCGTCTGGTTGTGATTGAGATGAACCCGCGGGTCTCGCGCTCCTCGGCGCTGGCCTCCAAGGCCACCGGTTTCCCCATTGCCAAGGTGGCGGCCAAGCTGGCCGTGGGCTACACGCTGGATGAACTGCGCAATGAAATCACCGGGGGTGCCACCCCGGCTTCATTCGAGCCGACGATTGATTACGTGGTGACCAAAATCCCGCGCTTTACCTTCGAAAAGTTCCCCCAGGCCGATGATCGTCTCACCACCCAGATGAAATCGGTGGGTGAGGTGATGGCCATGGGGCGCAATTTCCAGGAATCCCTGCAGAAGGCCTTGCGCGGACTCGAAACCGGCGCCGACGGGCTCAATCCGGTGGTGGCGGAATACGACAGCAAACAGGCCCATGCCCGTATCCGTCAGGAACTGGGCTCGCCCCGCTCACGTCGCCTGTTCTACATTGCGGACGCCTTCCGCGCCGGTTTCAGTATTGATGATGTGTTTGAGCTGACGGCCGTGGATCCCTGGTTTCTGGTCCAGTTGCACGATCTGGTGAGCGAGGAGCAGGCCGTGATCGCCGGTGGCCTGGAAGCGCTTGACGCGCCGCGCCTGCAGGCACTCAAGCGCAAGGGCTTTGCCGATACTCGCCTGGCCAGCCTGCTGGGTTTGAAGGAAGCCGAGATACGCGCACGGCGCCATGAGCTGGGTATTCGCCCGGTTTTCAAGCGGGTCGACACCTGTGCCGCGGAATTTTCCACCCGCACCGCCTATATGTATTCCAGCTATGACGAGGAATGCGAGTCCGAGCCCACGGATCGGCGCAAGATCATGATCCTGGGCGGCGGCCCCAACCGCATCGGGCAGGGCATCGAGTTTGATTATTGCTGTGTGCACGCGGCCCTGGCACTGCGCGAGGATGGTTACGAAACCATCATGGTCAACTGCAACCCGGAAACCGTCTCCACCGACTATGACACCTCGGATCGTCTGTACTTTGAGCCGCTGACCCTGGAAGACGTGCTGGAAGTGGTTGAGCGTGAAAAGCCGGCCGGCGTGATCGTGCAGTATGGCGGACAGACGCCGCTGAAACTTTGTCGCGCGCTGGAGGCCGCCGGTGCGCCGATTATTGGCACCACGCCGGATTCCATCGACCTGGCCGAGGATCGAGAACGCTTCCAGGGCATGATCAACAAGCTCAATATGCGCCAGCCGCCGAACTGCACGGCCCGCAGCGAGGATGAAGCCGTGGCGCTGGCCCATGAGCTCGGTTTCCCGCTGGTGGTGCGGCCGTCCTACGTGCTGGGCGGACGGGCCATGGAAATCGTCTACGATGAGAGCGACCTCAAGCGCTACATGCGGGATGCGGTGCTGGTGTCCAATGAGTCGCCGGTATTGCTTGATCGTTTCCTGGATGACGCCATAGAGGTGGATGTGGACTGCGTCTGTGATGGCGAGCGCGTGCTGGTCGGCGGCATCATGGAACATATTGAACAGGCCGGGGTGCACTCCGGGGATTCGGCCTGCTCGATTCCATCCTACAGCCTGTCCGATAAGATTCAGGATGAACTTCGCGCCCAGGTCGCGGCGATGGCCCGTGAACTGGGGGTAGTGGGTCTGATGAATACCCAGTTCGCCATCAAGGGCGATGATATCTATGTGCTGGAGGTCAATCCGCGGGCCTCGCGCACCGTCCCCTTTGTGTCCAAGGCCACTGGTATCCCGTTGGCGAAGGTGGCCGCCCGGTGTATGGTGGGGACAGGCCTGAAAGCCCAGGGGGTGACCGAAGAGGTGCACCCGGGGTATTTTTCAGTCAAGGAATCGGTATTTCCGTTTATCAAGTTCCCGGGTGTGGATTCCATTCTCGGCCCCGAGATGAAATCCACCGGCGAAGTTATGGGTGTGGGGCGCTCCTTTGGCGAGGCCTTTGCCCGGGCCCAGCTGGGCGCCGGGGTGGTGTTAAGCGGACAGGGTCGGGCGCTGATCAGTGTGCGCGATCCCGACAAGCCGGCGGCGGTGGAACTGGGCCGGGTGCTGGCCGCTCGCGGGTTTGAGCTGGTCGCAACCCGGCGCACAGCCGAAGCGCTGAAAGCAGCCGGGGTAGCGTGTAAGGCGGTACACAAGGTGACCGAGGGACGGCCGCATATTGTGGATATGATCAAGAATGACGAAATCGCCCTGATTGTGAATACCACCGAGGGCAAGCAGGCGATTGAGGAATCACGTTCCATTCGCCGTGCTGCGCTGCAGCACAAGGTCGCCTATTACACGACCATTGCCGGCGCCCGGGCCAGCACCATGGCGCTGGATTATCTGGATTCGGTGGAAGTTCACCGACTGCAGGATCTTCACAGGGAGCTTCAGTCATGAACAGCAGGGTGCCGATTACCGTCACCGGGGCCGAGAAGCTGCGTGAGGAACTGCGCCGCCTGAAACAGGAAGAGCGGCCGCGCGTTATTAGTGCCATTGCCGAGGCCCGCGAACATGGCGATCTCAAGGAAAACGCCGAATATCACGCCGCCCGTGAGGAACAGGGCTTCATCGAGGCGCGCATCGCCGATATCGAGGGCAAGTTGTCCAATGCCCAGATCATTGACGTGCGTGAGGTCGATGGCGGTGGCCGGGTAGTGTTTGGCGCCACCGTGGATTTGCTTGACCTGACCACTGACAGTGAGGTCAGCTATCGCATCGTGGGCGAGGATGAGGCCGATATCAAGCAGAGTCTGGTTTCGGTGAATTCACCGATTGCCCGTGCCCTGATTGGCAAGGAAGAAGGCCAGGAGGTCACGGTGGAAACACCGGGCGGGCAGCGCGAATATGAAATCCTTGAAGTGCGTTACGAATAAGCCCGGCCCCGTCGACGGACTGAGCTGATGTCGGCCGCCCTGGCCGGACGTCGTATTGTGCTGGCGCTATGGGCGGGCGCGCTCTGGACTGCCGGCTTTGTGGTCGCCCCCATGCTGTTCGCCACCCTGGAAGATCGCCAACTGGCCGGAATGCTGGCCGGCGAGTTGTTTACTGCGGTGGCCTGGCTGAGTGTGGCTTGTTTGCTGCTTCTGGGTCTGTTCGAGTACGCCCTGCAGGGCCGGATGTTGTTGCGACGCTGGACCAGCGCCTTGATCGCCGTGGCCTTGCTGCTGAGCCTGGTCGGGGAGCTGGGCGTG
>PWYF01000070.1 GCA_003567955.1 Thiotrichales bacterium | reverse complement strand
GGCGGTTCCCGTCCGGCATGTGCCAGTACCTCGCCGCCGCCACTTCGAATGATGACCTCGCGGACTTCCGGGTTGCCAAGTGCGGCCCTGACCAGGTGACCAAGCATGGCGTCGTCACGACGGGCAATGCCATATTCGCTGGCCGGCGCCAGTTGTTCCGCCAACCCCTGACCGAGACTGTGCCAGGTCTGTTCAATATGCTGGATTCGATGATTGATGAGGTAACCACCGACAACAAGTGCAATCAGTGCCGGCGACAAGGCTGCCAGCAGCAAAATGCGGTTGCGGATCCCCCAGCGATCAAGCACCTTGTGCCCTCATGGAATGCCCCTGATATCCGTTATTTTCCCTGCTTTGTCGACAACTTACAAATCATCGGCCGCGCCTGTGCACGATCATGGTGCAATTCCTGTTGTGTCGTAGCCGGGCACCGCTGCGGTGCCGCGGCCGGAAGGAATAGATCAGTGCTTTCTTAAGGAAACACTGATCTATTCGTCACGCCTCAGGCACAGCCTGCGTTCTGGTATCAAGGCGCGACTTTGCAGGCGTATCGAGAATACGTCAAAAAGTCGCAACGCAGGGGCCGGGACGCAGGCTGTGCCCCGTAGGGCGGATCCTGCGGCGCCCATCTGCGGCGTTGCCGTGCTTGCAAAGGCAACCCGCCTTCGGCTGCGCACGGCGCCTTGCATATGGACGCCGCAGGACCCGCTGAGACGCGACGAATAGATCAGTGCTTCCTTAAGCGTTAAACTGCACGGATGAATGATGCCACTCTTGAAGCATTTGTCGGCAATACGCCGCTGGTGCGTCTGCAGCGATTGCCTGGGGACAGCACCAATATTGTCTTGGCCAAGCTTGAGGGGAATAACCCGGCAGGTTCCGTGAAGGATCGTCCGGCCCTGAGCATGATTCGCCAGGCTGAAAGCCGTGGCGAGATCCAGCCAGGAGATATGCTGGTCGAGGCAACCAGCGGCAACACCGGTATTGCCCTGGCGATGGTTGCGGCGATGCGTGGTTACCGGATGACGCTGATCATGCCGGAAACGGCAAGCAGTGAACGTGTGGCGACGATGAAAGCCTACGGCGCCGAAATCATGCTTGTCAGTGGCGAAGCGGGGATGGAAGGCGCACGTGATCTGGCTGAAAAACTGGAGCAGGAGGGCAGTGGCCGGCAGTTAAACCAGTTTGCCAACCCCGATAACCCGCTGGCACATTACGAGGGCACCGGGCCGGAAATCTGGCGGGATACCGGAGGGGAAATCACCCACTTCGTCAGTTCCATGGGTACGACAGGCACCATTATGGGGGTTTCACGCTATCTCAAGGAGCGCAATCCGGCGATTCAGGTGGTCGGTGTGCAGCCGGCCGATGGCGCCAGCATTCCCGGGATACGCCGCTGGCCCGAGGCCTATCTGCCCGGTATCTTTGAACAGCAGCGGGTGGACCGCACGCTGGATGTGAGCCAGGAGGATGCCGAGGAAATGACCCGGCGGCTGGCGGCCGAAGAGGGTATTTTCGCCGGGGTCTCTTCCGGGGGCTGCATGGCGGCGGCCCTGCGTCTGTCCGCCGAGCTGGAAAATGCCGTCATTGTCAGCATTGTGTGCGACCGGGGCGATCGCTACCTTTCCACCGGGGTTTTTCCCGCCGACTAGTCAGGCGCCCGAGTACGACCACCATGACACCCCGCCACAGGATGAATGCGGATGAACGTCTTTACCTTTGATATTGAAACCGTCCCTGATGTGGACAGTGGCCGGCGGCTTTATGAGGTGCCTGATCTGGATGACGAGGATGTGGCCCGGATCATGTTCCACCAGCGCCGCCAGCGCACCGGCGGCAGCGAATTCCTGCCGCTGCACCTGCATCGGGTGGTCGCCATTTCCGCTTGTCTGCGCCGGGGCGACAGCCTCAAGGTCTGGTCGCTCGGCGAGGAAGACTCGCCGGAGCAGGAGCTCATCACGCGCTTCTTTGACGGTATTGATCGCTTCGCGCCCGTGCTGGTGTCCTGGAATGGCAGTGGCTTCGATCTGCCGGTGCTCAATTATCGCGCCCTGTTGCACGGTGTCCCGGCCCCCCGTTACTGGGAGACCGGGGACGAGGACAACAGTTTTCGCTTCAACAACTACCTCAGCCGGTTTCACTGGCGTCATACCGACTTGATGGATGTGCTGGCCGGCTTCAACAACCGTGCTTATGCGCGCCTGGACGAGATTGCCGTGCTGCTTGGCTTGCCGGGAAAAATGGGCATGAGTGGCGCGCATGTCTGGGACAACTATCGGGAAGGCAAGCTGGGCGCGATTCGTGATTATTGCGAGACCGATGTCCTCAATACCTGGCTGGTTTATCTGCGTTTCGAATTAATGCGCGGTCATCTTACCCGTGAGGGGTATGAGCGCGAAATTGCACTGACCAGAGAGACTCTGGCCAGTGACAATCGCCCCCATATCCAGGCTTTCAATGACGCCTGGGGGGCGGCTTGATGTCGCGCCGCAAGCGCCTCCCGACCGAGCCACTGGAGCTGACCATAGAAAGCCTCGCCCATGACGGTCGGGGAGTGGCGCGCGTGGATGGCAAGGCCGTATTCGTGCATGGCGCTCTGCCGGGCGAACGGGTAAGGGCGCGGATCACCCGCCGCCGACGGGATCTGGACGAGGGCATCACCCTGGAGGTGCTGACGGCTTCCTCCGAGCGGGTGGAACCCGGGTGTGAGTTTTATGATCGTTGCGGGGGCTGTTCTCTGCAGCACCTGGATCCGGCGCGACAGATTGAAGCCAAGCAGACCATGGTGCTGGAAAATCTGCGTCGTATCGGCAAGGTGACGCCGGCCCAGGTGCTGGCGCCGGTTACGGGTCCACTCTGGGGCTACCGCCACAAGGCGCGTCTGGCGGTACGCAACGTGCGTGGCAAGGGCCGGGTGCTGGTCGGCTTTCGTGAACGCCAGTCGCCCTATGTGGCCGATATGACGCATTGTGAGGTACTGCATCCTTCGGTGGGGCGGTTGCTTGTCCCGCTCTCGGAGCTGATCGGGCGTTTGTCCATACGCAACCGCATCCCGCAGATAGAAGTGGCGGTGGGCGATGCGCTGGTGGTGCTGGTGTTCCGGGTGCTGGATCCGCCGTCAGCAGCCGACGAGCAGCAGCTCAGGGCCTTCGCCGATAAGCATGAAATCGAGATTCATCTGCAGCCGGGTGGCCCTGAAAGCGTTAATCCCCTGGGTGAGTCACAGGGAGATCTGTATTACAGCCTGCCGGCGCAGAAGCTCAGGCTGGCTTTCGGGCCACTGGATTTTACCCAGGTCAATCATGCGCTCAACTGTGAACTGGTCATACAGGCCCTGCAACGGTTGGCGCCGACGCCGCAAGAGCGTGTGCTGGACCTGTTTTGCGGACTGGGTAATTTCAGCCTGCCGCTGGCCCGCCAGGCCAGGGAGGTGCTGGGGGTGGAAGGCGACGAGGCTCTGGTTGCCCGGGCCCGGGCCAATGCCGAAGCCAATGCGATTGACAATGCCCGCTTTGCCACGGCTGACCTGCATGACGCAGCCGCGCTGGAACGCGCCGCCTGGTTGCGTGAGCGCTTTGATGCCGTGCTGATTGATCCGCCCCGCAGCGGGGCACGGGAGATCCTGCCGGCGCTGGCTGCGATGGGGCATCCCCGATTGCTCTACGTTTCCTGTCATCCGGCCACGCTGGCCCGCGATGCCGGCCTGCTGGTGCATGAACATGGCTACGCATTGCGTGAACTGGGCGTGCTCGATATGTTCCCGCACACGGCCCATGTGGAGTCCATGGCCCTGTTTGAGCAGGATACGGGTAAATGACGTGCATCCACCCGCACAGTCGGATAGAAGTCAGCCTGGCCAGCCAGCAACTGGCGCTCTGGCAAGGCGATCAATGTCAGGGCCGCTGGCCGGTGTCCACCGCAGTGGTTGGCCCGGGTGAGCTTGAAGGTAGCGGCGGCACGCCGCGCGGGCGCCATCGTGTTCGCGCCATGATCGGTGACGGGTGCGAGGCCGGGACGGTATTTGTGGGCCGGCGGCCCACCGGGGAAATCTACAACGCCAGGCTGGGCCGCCAATATCCGCAGCGGGACTGGATACTCACGCGTATCCTGTGGCTGTGTGGTGAGGAGCCCGGCTTCAACCGGCTGGGTGACGTGGACAGCCAGCGGCGCTTTATCTATATCCACGGTTGTCCCGACAGTGAGCCCATGGGCGAGCCGCACTCGCATGGCTGTATTCGCATGCGCAACCTGGATGTCATGGTGCTGTTTGACCGGGTCACCCCCGGAACGCCGGTGTTGATCCATGAACAGGAGCTTTCCGGGTGAAGTCACGCATGGATAACGGACCCTTGATGATTGATCTTGATGGTCCGGAACTGGCAGCGGAGGAAGTCGAGCTGCTCCGGCATCCGCGGGTCGGGGGTGTGATCCTGTTTTCCCGTAATGCCGGGCCGCCACCACAAGTGGCTGCGCTGGTGGCCGAGATTCGCCGCTGTCGTCCCGGGCTGCTGGTAGCGGTAGATCAGGAAGGCGGCCGCGTCCAGCGTCTGTGTGACGGTTTCACACGACTGCCGCCGCTGGCTCGGCTGGGCGAGCTGTATACCAGGCAGCCCGCCCGGGCAACCACCCTGGCACATGAGCTGGGCTGGTTGATGGCGGCGGAACTGCGGGCCGTGGATGTGGATATCAGCTTTGCGCCGGTACTGGATCTGGGCGCGGTCAATGACGAGGTGATCGGTGATCGGGCTTTCTCGGCTGATCCGGCTGTGGTGACTGAACTGGCCGTCGCCTGGGTGGCCGGTATGCGCGAGGCCGGGATGGCTGCTACCGGCAAGCATTTTCCCGGGCACGGCAGTGTCCGTGGCGATTCCCACACGATGTTGCCGGAAGACCCGCGTCCGCTGGAGGCCATCATCGCCAGCGACATGCAGCCCTTCGCCAGTCTTGTCCGTCGCGGTTTGCCGGCGGTGATGGCGGCGCACGTGGTCTATCCGCAGGTCGACACGCTGCCGGCCTCTTTTTCCCGCCGCTGGCTGGGTGAGGTGTTACGCACACAACTGGGTTTTGACGGCGCAGTATTTTGTGATGACCTGTGCATGGCTGGCGCCGGCGGCATGGGTGATATGTTGGCACGCGCCGATGCTGCGCTGGCCGCCGGCTGCGATATGCTGCCGGTCTGTAATAGTCGGAAAGCCGTGACGTCGTTGCTTGATGGCTGGCGTCCCGGTGCCGCTGATCCGTTGGCGGCGCGGCGCCTGGTCGCCATGCGCGGGCAGCCTTGTCAGCCGGATACCGGGCGTGTCGGGCAGGTGCGTCAAGCCGTCGGGGAACTGGAGAGCATGATATGAGTGAAGCCGTCGCAGCCCGTGATGCGGCGCTGCCGGCCCATGTGCTGGCGGTCTGGCGTGAATCACGGGAGATTCACAGCCCGGCCGCGGTTGAGGCCGCGATAGCGCGCATGGCTGATGCGATCCGTGAGGATTTGGCGGGGCAGGATCCGCTGGTGCTGAGTGTGCTGATCGGCGCCCTGGTACCCGTGGCCATGCTGCTGCCGCAGCTGGATTTTCCGCTGCAGCTCGATTGTGTGCATGCTACCCGTTACCGGGGGGAGACCCGCGGGGCCGAATTGCAATGGCGCAGTTACCCGAGTCATTCCTTGCAGGGGCGCCATGTCCTGCTGGTTGATGACATTCTGGACGAGGGACTGACACTGGCGGCGCTGATGAATTGGTGTCGCGAGCAGGGCGCGGCCTCGGTGCGGGTAGCGGTGCTGGCTGAAAAACAGCATGAGCGCAATCACAGCGGAATCAGGGCTGATTACACCGGCCTGACTGTGCCGGATGCCTATGTCTTCGGTTCGGGGATGGATTATCGGGATTATCTGCGCAATGTGCCCGGTATCCGTGCCGTTGATGACAAGTATCTCAAGGCAGGAGGCAGTCAGGCATGCTGGCGGTGATTGGAGGTACCGGACTGGGGCAGCTCGAAGGGCTGGTGCGCGAGCGTGACGAGCTGCCGGAAACGCCCTGGGGCAAGCCCTCGGCACCGCTCGTTCACGGCCGCTATCAGGGTGCGCCGGTCATTTTTCTGCCCCGGCACGGCGAGGGCCACCGGCTGGCACCTCACGAGATCAATTACCGCGCCAATATTGATGCCCTGCGTCAGGCGGGGGTGAACGAAATAATTGCCGTGGCGGCAGTGGGGGGCATTGAGTCGAGGCTGGAGCCAGGCACGCTGGCTTTGCCCGAACAGATTATTGATTACACCTGGGGGCGGGCGCAGAGCTTTTCTCGACCCGGCGAGGTGATTCATGCCGATTTGACTCACCCGTACAGTGAAACATTGCGCCAGCGCCTGCGTCAGGCGGCCAGTGTCGCGGGCGCGCCCCTGGTGGACGGGGGCGTGTATGGCGCGACCCAGGGGCCGCGGCTTGAAACCGCGGCCGAGGTAGACCGGCTGGAACGCGATGGCTGCACCATGGTGGGCATGACCGGCATGCCCGAGGCCGCGCTGGCTCGCGAGCGGGGCCTCGATTATGCCTGTCTGGCCGTATCAGTGAACCATGCCGCCGGGCGGGGCAGTCCGGGGCAGTCCATCCATGCCAGCATTGAGGCCAGTCTGAGCGAGGGTATGGCGCGCGTCAGGGCTGTGCTGGCTGCGTTTATCTCCGCCGCGCCGGCCTGATTCAGTCCCGCCCCGGGGCGCTGAATTCGAATTGCTCTTCCATCTGCTTGTACAGCGCCTTGTCCTGTTCATTACGCGCTTTCGGGGCGTGGATTTGCACCCGGGCAATCAGATCGCCAGCGGGTTTGCCTGGCAAGCCGCGTCCTTTCAGGCGCAGACGACGACCACTCTGGGTGCCGGCCGGGATTTTCAGGCTGACCTTGCCGGCGGGTGTCTGGACACGCACCCGGGCGCCGAGCGCAGCTTCCCAGGGTGCGACGGGGAGATCCATCAGTATGTTGCGGTCCTGCAGCTCATACAGGGGGTGTTGCTCGTATTCCACTTCCAGATACAAATCCCCCTTGCCGGCAGGCCCGGTCGCGCCCTGGCCACTTAGACGAATTTCCTGGCCCGGGCGGGTGCCGGCGGGAATGTTCACTCGCAGTGAACGCTGTCCACCGGGCGCCTGTGGGTCCTGCAGGCGAATCTGATGGGTGCCGCCATGCAAGGCAGTTTCCAGCGGCACCCGGATGCGTGAGCGCTGGTCAGCACCCCGCGGCGCCTGGCGCTGACCGCCAAAGCCGGGTCCACCGCGTGCGCCCATTCCGCCAAACAGACTTTCAAAAAAATCGCTGAAGGCCCCGGCATCGCCAAAGCCGTCACCGAAATGCACATTGGCGCCATCCCAGCCTGGCGGTGGACGGAAATCGTCGCCGGCCCGGTAGCCCTGGCCGTACTGGTCGTAGGTGGCGCGTTTTTCAGGATCACTCAGGACTTCGTAGGCCTCGCTGACTTCCTTGAACCGGTCCTCGGCGTCGGCTTCCTTGCTCACATCCGGGTGATATTTGCGCGCAAGGCGCCGGTAGGCTTTCTTGATCTCGTCCTTCGAAGCCCCGCGTTCGATGCCCAGCACCTTGTAGTAATCCTTGAATTCCATCGCTGTTACCACGGCCTTTGTGAATCATTCAGATGTCATGACAATGCGGCCGACAAGAGCTCAATTCAATGCCGGGGGCGGCTATGTCGGGTAAACTGCGACCCATGCGTACCATGATTGCACCTTTTCCGGCTGCGGCCCCGGTCAGTGTGGCGCCCATGATGGCGCTCACTGACCGCCATGCCCGCTATTTTCTGCGCCTGTTATCACGCGCGACGGGCCTGTATACCGAAATGGTGACAACAGGCGCCATTCTTCATGGCGACCGTTCGTATCTGCTTGATTTCGATGCTGCCGAACAGCCATTGGGACTGCAGCTCGGTGGCAGTGAGCCCGAGGCGCTGGCCCGCTGTGCCCGTATTGCCGAGCAGTGGGGGTATGCCGAAGTCAATCTTAATGTGGGTTGCCCCAGCGACCGGGTCAAAAACGGGCGCTTTGGTGCCTGTCTGATGCTGGAACCCGAGCGCGTGGCCGATTGCGTGTTCGCCATGCGTGAAGCCGTGGAGATTCCGGTGACGGTGAAAACCCGTATCGGGGTCGACGACCTGCCACATTGGCAAGGGCTGCGAAATTTCGTCCATATTGTATCCGGGCGCGGTGGTTGTCGTGATTTTATTGTGCATGCCCGGCGCGCATGGCTGCAGGGGCTTAGCCCGCGCGAGAACCGGGAAGTGCCGCCACTGGATTATGCCGTGGTCAGCCGGCTTAAAAATCACTTTCCTGATTTGCGCATTGTGTTGAATGGCGGCGTGGGTTCGCTGGACGAGACTGCCGGGCATCTGCGCAATTTTGACGGCGTCATGATTGGCCGCGCTGCCTATTACAACCCCTGGATGCTGGCCGGGGTGGATCAGCGTTTCGCCGGGATGCAAGCGGGGCCCTCAAGCCCGCATCAGGTGCTGCGTGATTATCTGCCTTACGTCCAGCGTCAACTGGATCAGGGGGCGCGATTGATCCACATGAGCCGGCATCTTGCCGGGCTGTTTCAGGGCGTGCCTGGCGCCCGGCGCTACCGGCGCTGGCTGAGTGAAAACGCACCTCGAACCGGCGCCGGTGTGGAGGTTATTGAGCAAGCGATGAAGCTGGTTCCGGAATCCTTCCGGGTTGCCGATAAAGATCATAAAATAGCAATATAAACAAAAAGTTGTGCTATTTCTTCCGGTATGCTGTCTGCTTTTACAAGTGTATGAATTTACCCGTATGCAAGGGCTTTTCTCTGTGGTAGAAATGACTGTGTCGCCGGGGATTTTATATCCGGGTGACGGGGTTATTCCTTACAATACTTGTGCCACGACGAAGGTCGGGGCGATGTGGGCCCCGGCGTTGCCAATCGTGGTGCGTCAACAGGGGAGCATTTACCCATGTCATATTCCCAGGCTGCCGCTGCTCATCTGGACCGTTTGCGTTCCCGCCATCAATCGCTTGACGATGATATCGACCGGCTTTCTCGCAGTCACAGTGTCAGGGAACTCGATCTGGTCAGCATGAAAAAACAGCGATTGCAGCTCAAGGAAACCATCAGCCGGCTGGAGCAGGGGCTCGCACAAGCCGGCAACACCCACACATAAATCACGTCTTTCCTGACATAACAAACCCCGCGCCTCCGGGCGCGGGGTTTTTGTTTGCCCGCGGATCAGATATCGATACCCCTGAGTTGTAACAGTTTGCGCTCATGGCGCAATCCCGTCATCAGACTCACACACATGATCAGCAAGACCAGGGTGAAGGGCAGTCCGGTGGTCACTGCCCCGGCCTGCAGGGCATCAAGCGCCGCATCACCGCCGACATAGAGCAGGGTGGCGGCAATCAGGCCTTGCAGCGTGACCCAGTAAACCCGCTGTGCATCAGGCGCGGTCGTCTTGCCGCCCGCAGTAATGGTGTCAATTACCAGGGAACCGGAATCCGAGGAGGTGACAAAGAACACCAGCACCAGGAAAACGGCCACTGAGGCGGTGACAGCCCCCATGGGCAGGTTCTCCAGCATCTGGAACAACGCCAGCGATTCGTTACTGATGCCATCAGCGAGGGCGCCAATACCCTCACGCGCCTGCCGGATTCCGGTGCCACCAAAGGTGCTCATCCACAGGAGCGTGACCGTCGTGGGCACGATCAGTACCGCGGCCATGAGCTGGCGCACAGTACGGCCTCTGGAAACGCGGGCAATGAACATGCCGACAAAAGGCGACCAGGAAATCCACCAGGCCCAGTAGAACACGGTCCAGGCGTGGTAGAACGTTTGGTCCTCGCGAGCCACGGGATTACTAAGCGGAAACAAATAGCCGGCGTAGGCGCCGGTGGTGGAAAAAACAGTACTGATAAAGGTGATTGCCCCGCCTGCAATGATCACAAACAGCATCAGCAGCCCGGCCAGGCTGACGTTGATATTACTGAGCACCTTGATGCCACCGTCAATGCCACGCAGCACAGAGATCAGGGCTGCCGCCGTCACGCCGACAATGATGCCAATCTGTGTGGGCAGGATATTGGGAATAT